>NZ_JBEXDX010000037.1:0-93656 GCF_040605995.1 Streptomyces sp. NPDC005492 | reverse complement strand
ATCGCCTCGGTCCAGTGGAGCTGGCGCATGGCCCTGCTCACCGGCGAGACCCGCTACTCCGACCTGATCGAACGCACCCTGTACAACGGCTTCCTGGCCGGTGTGTCCCTCGACGGCGAGCGCTGGCTGTACGTCAACCCGCTCCAGGTCCGCGACGGCCACACCGACACCGGCGGCGACCAGTCGGCCCGCCGCACCCGCTGGTTCCGCTGCGCCTGCTGCCCACCGAACGTCATGCGCCTGCTCGCTTCCCTGGAGCACTATCTGTCCTCGGGCGACGAACAGGGCCTGCAGATCCACCAGTTCACCACCGGCCGCTATGCGTACGGCGCGATGTCCGTGCGCGCCGAGACCGACTACCCGTGGCACGGCAGGATCGCCCTCACGGTCGAGGACTCCCCCGACCGGCCGTGGACCCTGTCCCTGCGCATCCCGCAGTGGTGCCGCGAATTCCGGGTGCGGGTCGGGGAGTTGTCCTACGACCAGACGGACGCGCCCGTCTCCGACGGCTGGCTGCGGCTCGAACGGACCTGGGCGCCGGGCGACTCGGTGGTGCTTGAGCTGGCGCTCGAACCCCGGCTGACGGCAGCCGACCCGCGTGTGGACGCCGTGCGCGGCTGTGCGGCGATCGAGCGCGGTCCGCTCGTGTACTGCCTGGAGCAAGTGGACGTCCCCGGCGGCGGACTCGACGACCTCGTCCTCGACCCCACGCGTCCGCTCGCCGTGAAACACCGCCCGGACCTGCTCGGCGGTGTCACCACCGTCGTCGCGGCCGGACACCGCAGGCGCCGTGCGGACGACGGGAGTTGGTGGCCCTACCGAGCTGCCGAGCCCACCGTCCCGTCCGCCGGCGACTCCGTCGAACTCACCGCGATCCCCTACTACGCGTGGGCCAACCGACAGGACGGCAGCATGCGCGTCTGGCTGCCGACCTCCTGAACTCCCACTCCCCCGGCCCGGACGGGCATCGACGGTGCCGTCGCAGGGCCGGACCACCGCCGTATCGGCGCAGCGGGCTGCTGCTCGGCGTGACTAACACGAGCACCTCCTCCGGCGCTCAGGTCCTCCAGTGGCACGACCACGGGACGGCCGACCAGCTGTGGGACCTGAGCGCCAGGTGAAGCGCTGGTCCTAGTGCTGGTGCTGGTGCTGGAGAGTGCGCGGGGCGCCCCCGTCGGCCACGGCCAGCAGGTCGACGAGGGTGGCCCGGGCGCGGGCCACCCGTGAACGGACCGTCCCCACAGGGCAGTCGGCGATCGCCGCCGCCTCCTCGTAGGGCAGGCCGAGGAGTTGGGTGAGGAGGAACGCCTCACGGCGTTCCTCCGGCAGCACGGCCAGCAGGTCGAGCAGCGCCACGCCGTCGTCGAAGCCGGGCAGGCCCTGGGGCTGGGCCAGTTCGACGGCGAGCTGCCAGTCCGCCACGTCGGACAGGCGCGGGCGGGCGGCGGCGCGGCGGTAGCTGTCGATCACCGCGCGGCGGGCTATGGACAGCAGCCAGGTACGGGCCGAGGAGCGGCCCTCGAAGCGGTGCAGGCTGCCGAGCGCCCTCAGGAACGTGTCCTGTGCGAGGTCGTCGACCGCCTGCGGGTCGGCGCAGAGGTGGGCGACATAGCGCAGGACGTCGCGGTGCAGGGCGCGCACGAGGTGTTCCACGGCGGCGGAGTCGCCGTGACGGGCGGCGAGCGCCCACTTGGTCACCGACTCGTCGCTCGTCTCTGTCGCGTCGGGTGCGGCGGGCAGGGCAGGAGTGATCACCTGGAGTCCTTCTCGGTCATCCGTGAAAGGGGAGCCGGCCGCCCCGCGCCACCGGAACCGGTGCGGGGGTACGGCCGAGGCCCGGGGCGCGCTCGAACGGCCCCGGGGTACCGGCTGTCGTCAGGCGACAGCGGTCCCCGGCGGCGGACCCCGAGAGGTGATCGCGTGGACGAGAAGGAGAAGCCGCGGCGCCCGGTCGGAACGGGGCCGGCGCGGACGGAGCCGTGGCCGGTGCGGCGGAGCGGGCAGCGCCTGCAGCAGTCGTAGCGGAGCGGCCAGGCGTCCGGCCACGGCCCGCAGCACACGGAACGCGGCCCGTTCGCCGTGTGCCAGCCACAGGCCGCAGAGCAGGGCGGCGAGGAGGTGGGCGGTGAGCATGCCGGGCGAGGAGGTGCCTCCACCGATGGGGTCCGCCGACATATGAGCCATATCCATGGAGTCCGTGGCACTCATGTGCATGGCAGCCATGTCGTTGGACCCCATGTCCATGGCTGCCGACTGGCCCGAGGCCGTCCCGGTCGCAGGCTGTGCGAGGGAGAACGCCGAGTGGAGGGCGGCCTGGGTGGCGACCACGAGGGTCACGATCAGCGGGAGCCCGCGTTCACGGCCCGCCAGGGTCCAGCCGGCGGCACCGGTCACGGCCAGCCCGGCGGCCAGTGCCCACGCGGGTACATGGCGGCCGGACATCAGGACGTGTGCCAGAGCGGCGAGCACCACACAGACGGCCGCGAACATCGCGGCCCGTACCGTGCGCGCACCCCACCCTGCCGTCATGGCGCCTCATCCTGGCATCCGAACCTGGGTCCCAGCCGTGGGTACGGAATTTCGCGGTGCGGAACTCAGCGGTGGTGATCACCACTGACCGTCGTGCCGCTGGGCCCGTCCGCCCACTGCAACAGGAACCGCAGGGCCTCGTGGGAGGCCGAGTCCGGTGCGGCGGTGTAGGCGACGAGGAGTTGCTCGGGGTGGGTGTCGACGGTGAACTGCTGCACGTCGAGGGTGAGTTCACCGGCGACCGGATGGACGTACCTCTTGGTGAGCTGCCGTGGTCCCCGTACCTGATGGTCGGCCCACCAGGTACGGAAGTCCGGGTCGCGGGCGCCGAGTTCGGCGATCAGGGCGTTCAGCGCGGGATCGGGCGGGGTGCGGCCCGCCTCCATGCGCAGGACGGCGACGCACTCACGGGCGGCCCGGGGCCAGTCGGCGTACAGGGCCCGGAAGGGGGCGTCGAGGAAGGTGAGCCGGATCAGGTTGCGCTCGGCCGGGGGCAGCGCGCCGAAGTCGGTGAGCAGCGCGGTGGCCCCGCGGTTCCAGGCGAGGACGTCCATGCCCCGGTGGAGGACCATCGCGGGGACGTCGTACATGGTGTCGAGCAACTGCCGTAGCCGCGGGGCGACTTCGGGGCGGCCGAAGGGCCGGGCCGAGGGGGCGGGGGCGACCTCGGCCAGGGTGAAGAGGTAGGCGCGCTCGTCAGGGGCGAGGTGGAGCGCGTCGGCCAGTGCGTCCAGGACGGCGCGGGAGACCCGGCGGGTGCGTCCCTGTTCGAGGCGGACGATGTAGTCGACGCTGACGTGGGCGAGGTGGGCCAGTTCCTCCCTGCGCAGACCTGGCACGCGCCGCAGCCGGCCGTCGTCGGGGAAGCCCGCCTGCTGCGGGTCGCGTTCCGCGCGGCGGGCGCGCAGGAAGTCGCCCAGTTCGTTGCCTGAGGGGGACGGTTCAGGGGCTGCCATGGTTCCAGTGTCCTCGGGCCTGCGCGCGCGTGCCTGGTACGGATCCGCATAGGCAGAGTCGTCCCTGGCGGCGCCGGGCCGGGTGGGCGGACGGTGGAGGCATGGCCGTGGACCGGCTTCCCCCTCTCCTACTGGAGTGCGTTCCCATGCGTAGCGACGTCGTCTTTCCCAGTGCCGGCCTGAAGCTCGCCGGCCATCTCTACATCCCGGACGGGCAGACGCCCGGGCCGGCGATCGTGGTCGGTCATCCCGGCAGCGGGGTGAAGGAGCAGGCCGCCGGGCTGTACGCGCGCAGGCTGGCCGAGCGCGGGTTCGTCACGCTCGCCTTCGACGCCGCCCACCAGGGCGAGAGCGAGGGCGAGCCGCGCGATCTGGAGGATCCGGCGCAGCGGGTCGAGGACCTGAAGGCCGCGGTCTCCTTCCTCCTCACCCGCGACGAGGTCGACCCCGACCGCATCGGAGCCCTCGGAATCTGCGCTTCCGGGGGCTACGCCCTGGCGGCGGCCGCGACCGACCCGCGCATCCGGGCGGTGGGCACGGTCAGTGCCGTGGACATCTCGCGGCAGTTCCGGCTGGGCGCGGACGGCGTCCAGGACCCGGCCGTCGTGACCGACCTGCTGGCCGCCGCCTCGACGGCCCGCACCGCGGAGGCCCGTGGTGCGGACGTCCAGCGCTTCCCGCTCTTCCCCGTGAGCGAGGAGGAGGCGCGCGCGGGCGGCCCGCACGTCCACGAGGGCTGGGAGTACTACCGCACTCCGCGCGCCCGGCACCCCCGTTCGGCCACCTCGCTGACCTGGACGAGCGTCGACCGTATCGCCGGCTTCGACGCGTTCGCGTCCCTCTCCCTGCTCGCCCCGCGTCCGCTGCTGCTGATCGCCGGGCGCGCGGCGGTGACGTCCTGGATGAGCGTGGCGGCGTTCCAGAAGGCGTACGGGGCAAAGGAGTTGGCGTGGATCGAGGGTGCCACGCATGTCGATCTCTATGACAAGGACGAGTTCGTCACGCCCGCCGTGGAGAAGTTGGACGGCTTCTTCACGGCTCATCTGGCGGGGTGAGCGCGATCATCGGGCCGCAGCAGACGCCCCCGGGAAGACCACCCGAAGCCGCTGCACCCGTCGCTCGCTCCGGAACATCAGCCAGGCGAGGGCGGGCGGGCAGGGGTTGGGGACGCCGGCCGGGGTGATGGCCTCCATCTCCCAGATGGCGATGTCCCGGCTGGCCACGACATGGCGCAGGTGCTGGGTCACGCCCTTGTCCCGGGTCTTCCGCATCGCCGGGAAGGGGTGGCGGCGCTCGCCCTCCTTGTTGAGGACGCCAACCAGTTCGGTCTCCGCCGGCCACAACTCCAGGATCTCACCGGGCAGTTGGCCGCGCATGGCACCGGCCAGCGTGAGCTCGGCCTCCGCCCGGCTGTCCTCGGTGAGCGCGGAGGCGTCGTCGTGGCCCTCGGCCTCGGTCGACAGCAGGACCTTGGCGAGCTTCGCCCGGGCCTGGTTGAGCCTGCTGCGCACGGTGCCGACCGGCACCTCGCAGGCCTCGGCGATCTCCTGGTACGAGGTGATCCCGCTGAAGTGCCGCAGCATCAGCACCAGCCGCTGCTGCTGCGGCAGTTCCTCCACCGCGTCCCAGATCCAGTCCCGCATCGCGTGCTGCTCGATCAGCCGCTCGGGATGCGACGGCCCGACGTCCCGCGGATACGCCTGCTCCAACCCGTCCAGACCGGGCGTCTCCCGGTTGGCCCGCAACCGCATCCGGCAGGCGTTCCGCACGATCGCCCGCAGCCATGCCCCGACAGCCGCGGGCTCCCGTACGTCACCGATGCGGCGCAGCGCGGTCAGCGCGGCGTCCTGCACCGCGTCCTCGGCATCGGGGCCGTAGCCGAGCAGGCTCAACGCGACGGCTCGCATGGGCGCCTGATGGCGCGTCAGCAGTGTCCCCAGGGCGCCGGCCTCGCCGGCCTGGGCCCTGAGGGTGAGTTCCTCGTCCGAGGGATGGTCGGTGGGACGGCCAAGATCCGTGGGGTGGTCGAGGGACACCATGCGCCGAAAGCCTCCATGCAGGACGCGGCACGGACCGTGGGCCGCTCGAGGAGGCCGGGCCGTGCTGTCGAGGTCCCACTTCTCGCACCCGACGGTGAACACGGGATGGCCCCCGCGTGTCGGGCCGAGGGGACCCTTGTCGAGGAAGATACGCCGCTACGGCTCCCCGTGGACCCCCTCGGCCGTATCAGGCCTGTTCGGCGGGCTCTGGCTCGGGCAGCCAACTGCCGTGGAAGCCGGACGGGACCGGATACGGCAGCTCCACGACCGCCTGCAGGGAGAGGTCCGAGGCGTCGAGGACGAGCAACTCGCCCGCCGCGCCGCCGTCGTCCGAGACGATCGACAGGAGCCAGCCCTCGTCCTCGCCGGTGGCGTCCGCCGCCGGCACGAAGACCGCCTCGCCGGAGTAGCGACTGCCGGGCGTCTTGTGGACGTCACCGGTCTCGCGCGCGAGGTCGTGCTTGGCGATGCCGTCGCCGTTGACGGTGTAGAGGTAGCGGTTCGGGCGCCCGGTGAGGGTCTCGTTGTGGGTGGGGAACTCGGCCTCGCGGTCGTCCAGTTGGGACTCGAAGACACGGCCGGCGGCCGGGTCCAGGATCCACCGGTACAGGACGGAGGCGGGCTGGGAGTGCCCCGGTTCCTCGGCCGTCCCGATCGGGACGCCCGGTCCGGTGGGTCCGCCGATGTCGCCCCACACCTTCCGGAAACCGGCGTCGTCGTAGCGCACCGCGTCCAGCACGACCCGCCCCCGGGAGTCCTCATAGGCGTTGCCCACATGGAAGACGTAGCAGGGATCGACGTCGAACCAGCGCACTGCGGTGGACCCGGGTGCCCGCGACATGATCCCGATCCTGGCGCCGTACGCCTCCGCCCACCGGTAGGGCATGCCGCCGCGCCCGGCGAGGACGGGATCGAAGACGACGGGCAGGTCCATCCACACGATGTGGTGCTCGGTGATGGCGAAGTCGTGCATCATCGTCGGCCCCGGCACATCGATGGGCCGGCTGTCGAGCAGCTCGCCCGCCGAAGTCACCCGGTGATAGGTCAGATAGGGCGGCGCGAACCCCGTCCCGAACAGGTGCAGTTCACCGGTGACCGGGTCCTCCTTGGGATGCGCGGTCATCGCGGTGGTCAGCTTCCCACCGAAGTCGTACGGCCCTACGGTCTCCAACTCCGGGGTGACCCAGTAGGGAAGGCCCACCTCGCACAGGGCGAGGACGGTGTCGGCGTGCCGGATCACATGGGTGTTGGCGGGCGTGACGGCCAGGTCGATGCCGCCGTCCGCGCGGACGAACGGGTGACCCTCCAACTCCCTTGTACGGACCCACCTGTTGCGGTACCACTCGGCGCGCCCGGCCCGCAGCCGTATGCCGTGGAGCATGCCGGGTCCGGTGAACCAGTGCCCCTTGTCCTCTCCGGGCAGCGGGTTGGGGCCGTTGCGCAGATACCGGCCGTCCAACTCGGGCGGCAGGGAGCCCCGCACGGTGAGCTCGGCGGCGGTGTACTCCTCGGGGACCGGGGCGTAGCGGCCCCGGAGATACGGGGGGACGGATGTCTCGTTGGTCATGCTGCTTTCCTTGTCGAGGAAGAGGAGGGGGGACGGCTTGACCACGCTTGCGAGGCCGGTGGCCCCGAACCGCCTTGTTCCGGCCTGTAGTTGGCCACGACGGCGGACACCGCACGGGCGGGTCCGCCGCCGCGCCTGTCGGCGGAGCAACCTCACGCGGTGGTGCCGGACGCCGCCTTCCCGATGAACGCGGCGACCTCGGCGGGCTTGGACACATACACGGCGTGGCTGCCGCCGGTCTCGGCCACCGTCGCGCCGGCCCGCTCGGCCATGAAGCGCTGGGCGGGCGGCGGGATCATGCGGTCGTCGGTGGCGATCAGATAGAAGCTGGGCTTCGAGCGCCAGGCGGGTTCGCTGATCGCACCGCCCAACGCGTCCAGTCCCCAGGGGACTTGGGAGTCCGCGAGGAACTGGGCGTCGGCGGCGGTCAGATCACCGGCGAAGGACGCGGCGAACTTCTCCCGGTCGAGGAAGAGGAACCCGTCGACGGGCGGCAGGATCGGCGGAACGGGTGCGCCGGGCGGCGGGTCGGCGATGAGGGTGTTCACCGACTCGCCCTTGTCGGGCGCGAACGCCGTGATGTACACGAGCGTGGACACGTTCGGGTGGGTGCCGGCTTCGGAGATCACCGCGCCGCCGTAGGAGTGTCCGACGAGTACGGTCGGGCCGTCCTGGGCGTCGAGGACCCGCCGGGTGGTGGCGACGTCGCCTTCGAGGGAGAGCGTGGGGTTCTGGACGACGCTGACGTTGAATCCGTCGGCGCGGAGCGCGTCGTAGACGCCCCGCCAGCCCGAACCGTCGACGAATCCGCCGTGCACGAGAACGACGTTTCTCGCCGCGCCGGTTTCCTGTGTGGTGCTCACGATGCCAACTCCTTCTGTGGGGTGGGTGTTTGGTGCCGAGAGGCAGGTAAGTCGAGTAAGTCGGGGGCCGGATACGCCAGTTGGCAGCCCCCGCGCCTACGGAACGGACCGCACCGGCGGCTGATCCTGGGCCTGCGCCATGAGCCGCGCCTGGGCCCGGGCGGGATAGACCTTGGTGAAGACCGCGGGGCCGACGAGACCGGCGACATGGGCGGCGATGCCCACCCAGGCCGGGGCGTCCACCGCCCCGGAGACGGCCAGGCTTACGGCGATGAAGGTGAAGCCGGCTCCCCAGGCGCTGGTGATGTAGTTGTTGACCTGGACGAACTCCGGCATGTCCCAGTACTCGGGAGGCGTCTGCCGCTTGGCGATGCCCAGCGTGAAGGGGCTCCTGACCAGCAGGCTCCCCCACGCGGTGGCACCCAGCCAGACGAAGGAGACGACGTCGGTGTGGTCGGCCAGCGACGCGTGCGGCCTGGCGACGGCGACGGCACCGATCACCACGAAGTACGCGACGGTGCTGATCTCCAGGATCAGTGCATCGAAGCCGACCCCGCGACGACGGTCCTGCAGCATGAGCAGCAGCCCCGAGACAAGACCTCCGAGGGCGCCCCAGCGCCAGTCGAAGGACGAGATGACACCGGCGACGATCCAGGGGACGAATCCGCGCAGATAACCCAGCATTGATTGTTTCCTCGGTGGAATGGAGTGGACGCCGACTAGATGCACGGCGCCTCTCGAAGTTCGGACTTCGCGATGTGACGCCCATCACACCGACACAACCGACTAACCGGATAGACCTATCCACTTACTGTAGGGTGGCGAGCACGACCTGTCGAGAGGAGTTCCGATGTCACGCGAGAACCGGCTGCTGCTGGGGGCGGCCGTCCTGGTGCTGAACGCGGTGCAGTGGGTGGTGTCCGAGGCGGTCACCGCGGCCGCCTGGACCCACCCGTCCTACGACTACGCCACGAACTACATCAGCGACCTGGGCGTCCCGGCCTGCGGCACGCACTACCAGGGCCGGACCATCTGCTCACCGAGCCATGCACTGATGAACACGTCGTTCATCGTCCAGGGAGTCCTGTTCGCCACCGGTGTGATCCTGCTGGCGACCGCCCGGCTCACCGGCCGTGCGCGCCGCGCGGTCACCGCCCTGGCGGCCGCGCACGCGGTGGGGTTCGTCCTGGTCGGCCTCTTCCACGGCTCCCCCGACGGGCCGCCCTACAACCTGACGACGCATGTCACGGGTGCGGCGATCGGCATCCTGTCCGCGAACACGATCGCGATCGTCGCGGGATCACTGCGGAGCCTCCAACTGCCGGGCGCGTACCGCGTGTTCAGCATCGCGGTGGGCGCCCTGGGCCTCCTCAGCGAGGCGCTCGTGGGCGTCTCGACGAGCACGGCCGGGATCTTCGAGCGGGGCGGGGTCTACTCCTGGCTGCTGTGGAGCCTGGTGACGGCCGTATCGCTCCTGGTCAGGCAGGTACGCCGCCCCGTCGAGGCGATGATGCCGGAGAATGTCCCAGCGTGAGCCCTGACAGCCAACGCCCCCTGCGCGCGGACGCGGAACGAAACCGCCGCCTGATCATGACGACGGCCGACCGCCTGTTCGCACACCGCGGGGCCACCGTCCCCCTCAACGAGATCGCACGCGAGGCGGGCCTCGGCGTCGGCACGGTCTACCGGCGCTTCCCCGATCTCCAGGCCCTGGTCGACGCCCTGTTCACCGAACGCTTCACGGTGTTCCTGCACCTGGCCACCACGGCCGCGGAACACCCGGACCCGGCTCAGGCCCTACGCACATACCTCCTGTCCGCGGCCCAACTACGGGCGGAGGACCGCGCCTTGGAGGTCGTCCTCGCCAACGCGAGCGTCGACACGGACCCGATCGCCCGCATGCGTGACCAACTGGGCCGCCTCGTGGACGGCCTGGCGTCACAAGCGGTGACGGCGGGCGCGGTCCACGAGGACTTCGCCGGCGCGGACGTGTACGCCTTCCTCTACATGATCGGCGCGGTCGCCGACCGTACGAACGATGTGGCTCCGGGGGCCTGGCGGCGGTACGCGGAGGTGCTGATGGTGGGGTTCGGGCTGGAGCGGTCGCCGGAGGCGCACATGTCACCGATGACGGACGACCAGCTTCTGGGGAGCTGGCCGAGGCCTTCGGAGGAACCGGGGTAGCAGGGGGCAGCGGGTACAGCAGGGTCCGAAGTGTCAAGGTGTCGGAATATTGACTTGTTGATGCGTTCCGGCGCGCCGGGAACAGTCGGTCCGTCCGGCACCGTTGCACCGACCGAGGGACGGACACGGTCCGGACCGCGACGCATTCCCCATATCTCGCATATGCCGTATATCACGCACATCTCCGCAGGAGGACTGTCCCATGACCGACCGGCCCTTGACGCTCATGGCAGTGCACGCCCACCCCGACGACGAGGCCACCGGAACCGGAGGGGTCCTCGCGCGGTACGCGGCGGAAGGCATCCGCACGGTGCTCGTGACCTGTACCGACGGCGGTTGCGGTGACGGACCGGGAGGCGTCAAGCCGGGCGACCCCGGGCACGATCCCGCGGCCGTCGCGCTGCTGCGCCGGCAGGAACTCGAAGCGAGCTGCGAGGTCCTGAAGATCAGCGATCTGGAGATGCTCGACTATGCCGACTCCGGAATGATGGGCTGGCCGAGCAACGACGCCCCCGGATCCTTCTGGCGGACCCCCGTGGAGGAAGGCGCGGCTCGACTCGCGGACCTCATGCGGCACTACCGCCCCGATGTGGTCGTCACCTACGACGAGAACGGCTTCTATGGCCACCCCGACCACATCCAGGCCCACCGCATCACGATGGCGGCGCTGGAGATGACCGAGCTGACGCCGAAGGTGTACTGGACGACGATTCCCCGCTCGGCGATGCGGCGGTTCGGCGAGATCATGCGCGAGTTCCAGCCGGACATGCCGGAGCCGGACCCCGCCGAGGCCGCCGCGATGGCCGAGATCGGTCTCCCCGACGACGAGATCACCACGTGGGTGGACACCACCGCGTTCAGCGGCCAGAAGTTCGACTCCCTGGCCGCGCACGCCAGCCAGGGCGAGAACATCTTCTTCCTCAGGATGGGCAAGGAGAAGTTCGGCGAGCTGATGGGCGTGGAGACCTTCGTACGGGTCCAGGACACGACTGGCGCGCCCGTACCCGAGAACGACCTCTTCGCCGGACTGCGCTGATCCGCCCGCTGTGAAGGTCGACATCCAGCCGGACGTACGCGACTTCGCCGCCCGTCTCGGCGGAGGCGTTCCCTACGCCCTGAAGACCGTGGCCGCCCGGCTGGCCGCCGACCCGGACCTGGGCCGCCCCTCGGGGCTGCCCGGCGTCCTGACGGTGACGGTGGACGGCGACATGTTCGAGAACTGCCCGAATCTGTCAGTCGGTTACGTACGCGAGCCGGACCGTGTCGAAATCCGGTTCCTGAGAGCGGACCTCTCCGCGGAACCCCCCACGCAGGAACAGGAAGAGGACCAGGAACAGGACCAGCCGGACGACCCTGCCACCGCCGCGGTCACGGTCCGGGAGGTCGCCGATGCCTGGCACCGCATCACCGCCTGGCTACGGTCCAACGCCCCTGACTCCTACGCCGCTCTACGACCCGGCGCCCGCCCGGCCGCCCTCGCCACCCTGGAAGCGGCCCTCGGCATCCCCCTACCCGTCGCACTGCGCACCCTGTGGTTGCTGACCGCCGGCGACGACGGCGCCGACGGCCGGGCCTGCCTTCCGGGCAACATGGCCTTGATGAACCTCGACGCCGTAGCCGCCCACTACCGCCTCAAGACAACCGCCCAGTCCGACCAGGACGCCCTCAACACCGACCGCCCCGAAGAGGAGCGGATCACCGTATGGAAGCCGACCCGGATTCCGGTGATCGCCCTGGGCCCGACCGACAGCACCTCAGGCCTGTACCTGGACACCACGACCGGCTACCTGGGCTCCTGGTCCCGCTACAACGAACCTCCGGGCGACGAACTCGACACACTCGTCACCTACTTGGAGGAGACCGCCGACATGCTGGAAACCCCGGCCCTCGCCACGCGGGACAAGCCGGGCCTGATCGACGGAACGCTGGTGTGGCTCAGCGACGTCGATCCCACTCGGGAAAGCGGATGGCGACCGGTGACCGGCTGACCCACCCCAGGAGGGCCGGACAGCTTCCGAAAGCCTCCTCACCCTGTACGGCAGTCACCGGCCCGGACGCCGTACGCACCGGACTGCCGGCCGTCGTCGGAGCGGCCGAGCCCGGCATCGGTGTGCGGCGGCTGAGGCACGTCCCGCAAACTCATGAAGTCTCCCTGTCGACAGGACGAACCGGGTACGCCCGTGGCGCGGCCCTGCTCTTGGCCCGCTCACGGATGATCGGATGAACGGATACGAGTCGCCTCATGCTGCGCGCGGCCCCCTCCGCCCACAACAGCCGGCGCACAGACTCACAGCGTCCGCGGCGCAGCCTCAGATTGCACGTCGTACGGGTTGACAGCGCCGTGGCGCCCCACGCACGCGTCCGGGGCGTGCGTACGACTTCCGTACCTGTGCCGGGAGCCCGACCGGGGTTGGATTCAAAGGTCGAGGACAAAGGCCGCCGAACGTGCAACTTAAGCGTTCACTCCGCAGGTGGCCGAAGTCGGCCGAGTGCGCTCTAACGTGACGCCCCGCCACAGGAGCCGCTCGATGTGAGGACGGGACATGGGAAATTTCAGGGGACGACGACAGGGAGTGCTGCTCGCCGCGACGCTCGCCTTCGGGCTGGCCGCGGTGTCCGCCTGTTCGGGCGGCGGAACCGCGGTCCAGTCGGGCAAGGTCGCGAACACCGAGGGGGCGGCGCCGAAGGGCGTGACGCTCACGCTGTGGCACAACACCGCCGACTCGCAGGCGCTGCTCGGCCTCTACAAGGCGTACGAGAAGAAGTCCGGCAACACGATCAAGCTCGTCGACATCCCCGCCGACAGCTTCCCCAGCACCGTGCAGACCAAGTGGGCGACCGGGGCCCGCCCCGACATCCTGGAGTGGCACGGTAACCGGACCGACGCGCTCTCGCTGAACGCCTCCGGCACCATGCTCGATCTCAGCAAGCTCGCCTTCGTGGCGAAGGAGGGCGACCTCGCCAAGGTCTCCGGCAGCGTGGGCGGCAAGACCTACGCGGCCACCATCGGCGCCCTGTCGATATCGGGAATCTTCTACAACAAGCAGGTCTTCACGAAGGCCGGACTCCAACCCCCGCAGACTTACGACGACTTGGCCGCCGACTGCAAGGTCCTCAAGGCCAAGACACCTGGCGTAGCCCCGCTGTTCGAGGCGGGCGGCTCCCAGTGGCCCCCGCAGATCCTCAGCGCCTTCAACTACCTGGCCGAGTCCAACGACAACCAGGCGTACGACACGTCGGTCCTCACCGGCAAGGCGAAACTCAGCGACGCGGACGGCCCGTTCGTGGCCGCGCTGACCGCCTACGACAAGCTGCGCACGGCCGGCTGCTTCAACTCCGACCGCACCACGGCCAAATGGGAGGACCAGATGAAGGCGGTCCTCGACGGCAAGGCCGCGATGGTGGCGCAGAACTCCGACAGCATCGGCCTGCTGAACTCCGACGCGAACGGCGACACCGCCAAGGTCGACGCGGCGGTGGGATTCGTCGGGGTCTCGGCGACCAAGGCGGTGGCCACCTACGCCCCCAGCCCGCTCGGCACCTACTACGTCCCGAGCACCGGCGACTCCGAGAAGGAACGGGCGGCGGTCGACTTCATCGAGTTCGCGACCGGCACCGGATACGCCGACTACATCAAGGAGGCGAAGATCATCCCCACCCTCTCCGGCACCACGACCCCCGCGTTGCAGGGCCTCCTCCAGGACGTGAAGAAGGCGTACGACCAGGGAGCGACCCTCTCCTTCAACTCCGAGATCCCCGGTTTCGGCAACTTCGGGCCCGAGTCCTCCAAGCTGCTGGCCGACCAGGAGTCGCCGCAGCAGGTGGCCGACAAGATGCAGGCGTTCTACCAGCAGGCCGCGGCCGCGGCGAAGCAGTGACATGACGACGAACAAGGCCACGATCGCGGTCCGGCCGCTGGACAAGCGCCGGCCCGCGGGCCGCTCCCTGTCGTATCCACGGCGCAGGACCTACCAGTACGCCTTCGCCCTGCCCGCCATCTGCCTGGTGTTCGTGTTCTTCGTCCTGCCCTTCGTCGCCAACGCGTTCTTCGCCTTCGTGCAGTGGACGGGCTACAGCTCCACCCTGACCTGGACGGGCCTGAGCAACTTCCGACTCCTCGACCAGGTCGGTCTCCTCCGACACGCGATCACGGTGACGGCGATCTACGCGGTCACGGCGATGGTGGTGCAGAACGGTGTAGGTCTCGTCCTCGCCACCGCCCTGCAGCGGACCAGCCGGATCAACTCCGTGTTCCGGTCGGTGTTCTTCGTGCCCGTGCTGATCTCGCCGCTGGCCGCCGGCTACATCTGGGCGGCGGTCCTGGACGACCGCGGACCGGCGAACGCGTTCCTGTCGGCGGTGCTGCCGGGCGACTTCCACTACGCCTGGCTCGGGCACGACACCTCGGCGCTGCTGACCGTCGCCTCCATCGACGCGTGGAAGCTGAGCGGGCTGGTCACGCTGGTGTACATCGCCGGTCTGAACCGCATCCCCGAACAGGTCCTCCAGGCAGCGACGTTGGACGGCGCGGGCGCCTGGCGAAGGTTCTGGTCGATCAAGCTGCCGCTGCTGGCGCCGGCCGTCACCTTCAATGTCACCGTCTCGCTGGTCGGCGCGTTCAGCGCCCTCGACGTGGTCTTCTCGACGACCGCCGGCGGCCCGGGCGATGCGACGACCCTGCTGAACGTCGCCGTCTACACCCAGTACGGGCAGAGCTTCTTCGGTACGGCGAGCGCGCTGAGCTTCGTCGTGACCCTGATGGTGATCCTCACGGCCGTCCCGATGATGAGCTGGCTGCGCCGGCGAGAGGTACCGATGTGAACACGAACGCCGTACGCACCGGGGTGCGTTACCTGCTGCTGACGCTCTTCGCGATCCCCTGGATCGTCGTGCCGTTCTGGCTGCTGATCGTCAACTCCCTGAAGACGGAGGGGGATTCCAGCGTCCTGTCGCTGGCCTGGCCGAAGCACTGGAACGGCGGTGCCAACTACCGCACGGTGATCGACCAGGGGTCGTACTTCCTCGGACTGCGCAACAGCGCGCTGATGGCCGTACCGACGATCCTGGCCGTGCTGCTGCTGGGTTCGATGGCGGCCTGGTCGTACGCCCGGTCCGGGTCTCGGCCGCTGCGGTTCGCGTACTACACCTCGGCGCTGTCCATCGTGCTGCCGCCCGCGATCGTCCCGACGATCTACGTGCTGACCCGACTCGGCATCAACGGGACGCAGTTGGGCTACATGCTGGTGATCGCCGGGACCCGGCTCGGGGTGGTGGTCTTCCTGGCTACCGGGTTCGTGCGGACGCTGCCGCACGACTTCGAGGAGGCCGCGCAGATCGACGGCGCGAACCGCTGGCAGGTCTACTGGCGGATCGTGCTGCCCATGCTCACCCCGGTGCTGTTCACCAGCGCGGTGATGCTGATCATCTCGGTGTGGAACGACTTCTACTTCGCGCTGTTCCTGCTGCGCGGCTCGGAGCGGGCCACGCTGCCGCTGACGCTGTATCAGTTCGCGTCGACGTCCACGCACGGCGTGAGCTGGAACCTCGTCTTCGCCCATGTCGTCCTCACCAGCCTGCCGCTCGTCCTCGTCTACGCGGTACTGCAACGGCGCGTCCTGGGCGGCCTCACCGAAGGGGGCGTGACCGGCTGATGCGCCTGAGTCCGCCGGACAGCATGAACGCCGAGCAGGCCCGGCTGCGCGCGGCGATCACGGACCGCCGCGGCGCGGTGCGCGGCCCGTTCGAGGCGCTGCTGCGCAGCCCCCGCCCGGGCGAGCTGGTGGAGGAGCTGAGCACGTACTGCGCCCGGGAGTCCGCCCTTCCGGAGCGGCTGCGCGAGCTGGCCCTCCTGATCGTCGCGCGCCACTTCGACGCCCAGCACTCCTGGCTGGCGCACGTCGGCAAGGCGGTCGCGGCCGGTGTCGACCCCGCGGCACTGGAACGGCTGGCACGCGACGAGCCCCCGGGGTTCGGCCGCGCCGACGAGGCGGTCCTGCACCGGTTCGCGGCCCAGGCCCTGACGGACCACTTCGTCGACGACGACACCTACGCCGCCGCGCTGGCGGAGTTCGGCGAACAGGGCCTGGTCGACCTGGTGATCGCGCTCGGCACCTTCACGACCCTGGCCCTGGTCCTCAACACCTTCCAGATGGACCTGCCGCCCGACCGCGAACCGCCCTTCCCCGATGTGCGCGGCTTCCGTCGGGAGGACCACCAGGACAACCGCCCCTCCGCTCAAGGAGAACCCTTGACCGTCCCCGCGACCGTCACCGCCCGCGAAGAGCCCCCGGCGTCCGGCCGGTTGCGGGCCGGTGTCACCCGGACCGACATCACCCCCGCGGACCTGACCGGTCTGCACCCGATGCCCGGGTCCTTCTCCGGTGTGCACGACCCTCTGTTCCTGCGCGCCCTCTACCTGGACGACGGCGAGATCGAGGTCGCCCTGGTCTCGCTCGACCTGATCGAGGCGGGTGACATCACCCCGCTCCGCGAGCGCATCGAGCGGGAACTCGGCATCCCGGCCGACCATGTGGTGATCACGGCGACGCACACCCACAACGCCCCCCGGATCGCGGACGTCTCACCGGGCGCGCTGGCACACGCGGGCGGCCCGGAGTCGTTCGCGTACACCGAGATCGTCTACGACCGTGTCGTCGCCGCGCTCCACGAGGCCCGGGCCGGCGCCCGCCCGGCCCGCTTCGGTGTGGGCAGCGGAACCGCGGACGTCAACGTCAACCGCGAGGAGTACGCCGACGGCCGCTGGACCCTGGGCCGCGACCCGGACGGCCCCTCCGACAAGACCGTCTGGGTGCTGAAGTTCGAGTCGGAGCACGGCGAGCCGATCGCCGTCCTGGTCACCTACGCGGTGCACTCGACCGTGGTGTTCGGCACCGGGGAGATCAGCGGGGACCTGGCCGGAGCGGCCTGCGCCCATGTCGAGCGCACGCTGCGGGAGGAGCACGGCACCGACGCGGTGGCCCTGTGGATGCCGGGCGCGCTCGGCGACCAGGCACCCCGGATCGATCTCGGTCTGCCGTTCGGGGTCGCCCCTACCGAGCGCCAACGGGCCCGTGCCTACGCGGCGATGGACGCCCAGGGGCTGATCGTCGGCACCGAGGTGCTGCGAGTGGCGGACCGGATCGGCGAGACCTCCTCCGACGTCCGGATCCGGGCCGGGCAGCGCACGGTCCACTGCCCGGTGAAGGCCGGACACGAGGTCATGGAGACCATGCGACAGGAGGCCGTCGACACCGTGCCGCTGCGCCTGGCCCTGGTCGCGCTGGACGACGTGGCGCTGACCGGGGTGTCCGGCGAGGTCGTCACCGAGGTCTACCGGCGGCTCCAGGCCGAGTCTCCGCTCGCCCGCACCCTGCTGGTCTCCCTCGCCAACGACCGCATCGGCTACCTCCCCGACGACGCCCGCTTCGACCGCCCGGTGCACTCCGTCAACGGCTGCCCGATCGCTCGCGGACACGCCGAGAACGCCATCGTGGACGGGCTCGTCGACCTGATCACGGGCCTGGTCTCCGGCGGACGGGGCTGACCGCCGTGTCCCCGGCCGAAGCCGCCTTCACCGCAGGCGCCGGCAAGGCCGCCGTCCGCCTGCCCGACTCCCTGTTCCCGCTGGACGGGTTCACTTCGGTCCACGATCCGCTGTACGTCCGGGTACTCGTCCTGGACGACGGCCGGACCCGGCTCGCGCTGACCGTGCTCGACCAGACCTCGGTCTCCGACGAACAGCTCGCCCGGACCAGGGAGATCGTCCACCGGGTCGGCGTGGTGGATCCGCTCGACTGTCTGGTGGTGGCGAGCCACACCTTCTCGGCGCCGCACGTGGTGCCGCCCGAGCGTGCTCCGCAGGCCGAACGGGATCGCCAGGCCCGGCTGGCCCACGCCATGGACGCCGCGGTGGCGCGGGCCACCGCCGAGGCCTGCCGGACCCTGCGCCCCGCACGCACCGGCTTCGGCCGCGGCTCCTGCCGTATCGCGGTCCAGCGCGATGTGGCCACCCCGCACGGCTGGTGGCTCGGCGCCGACGACGCCGGACCGACCGACGACGGTGTGGGGGTCGTACGGATCGACGGCATCGACGGCCGCCCCGTCGCCGTACTCGTCAACTACGCGGTGCAGCCGTCCGTGATGAACGGCTCGACGACTCGCGAGGGCGGCCGCCAGGTCACCGCCGACCTGGCGGGCGCGGCCAGCGGCCGGATCGAGGAGCGGTACGGGGACGGCACGGTGGCGCTGTTCCTGGTCGGCGCGGCGGGCGACCAGGCGCCGTACCTCACCGCCGTACGCACCACGGTCGACGACAGCGGAACGCCACGGCGGACCGATGCCCAGGAGGTCGGCCACCTGTTGGCGGAGCTGCTCGGCGAGCGGCTCGCGGACGAGGCCGTCCGGGTCGCCGACCTGATCCGCACCACGGTCCCGACCGCCCCCCTGCGCGTCCTCCACGACCGGGTGACGGTCCCCGCCCAGGTACCCCCCGCCGGCCTGCACGCCCTGCGCCCGAGCACGCGGTACGCCTTCACCCCGGACGGCACGACCGAGGCCCCGTTCGTGCTGGCCCGGATCGGCGAGACCGTCCTCGCCGGCGTCCAGGCCGAACTCAACGCCCGCACGGGCAGGGCCCTGAAGGACGCCTCACCGTTCCCCGACACCTGCGTCGTCACCATGGTCAACGGCGCCGCCAAGTACATGGCGGACACCGATGCCTACGACCGGATCACCTACGGCGCGATGAACTCCCGCTACGGCCAAGGAGCCGCGGAAGCCGTCGTCGCGCGGATCGTGGAGGTGCTGCGCTCGCCGGGGGCGGTCTGAGCCCGAGCTCAGGAGCTCTTGGCCACCGGCTCAAGGATCGCCACGCACTCCACATGATGAGTCATCGGGAAGGTGTGCAGGTTACCCAAGTCCCGGGAAATATGCAGATCAGAGACGTTATTGAGGGCGGAATTCAGGCCCCCTGAAGAGCCTCGTGCGTCAAACGTGCGTCACTGCCACAGCCGTGCGTCAGATGCGCCCGGATCCCGATCATGCCAGGAGCGCAGGCTGCGCCGTGGCAGACCGTGCCGCTGGGACTGTGCTGGTTGCCGTCTCCATCTCTCGGAGCGCGGCGGAATCAAGGGGCCAAAGAGACGCGAGCGAAGCCAGTCACCGGCCTGCGCCTGCGCATGCGCCTGCGTGAACCACTGAGGAGGCTTGACGGCCTCCGGCGGAAGTTCGATGCGCCGACACGGTGTGACTGCGATCAGATCCTCATCAACCGCATCGCGCAGCGTCGGAGGTGCTCAACCGCTTCGCCGCGAGCTGAGCCCGAACGGCCGGCGCGTCCCGCCCGCGGGTGCCGGCCGGGCCGCTATGGAGTCCAGCTGCTCGGCCGCCGGGCGTAGCGCCCACAGGTCACCGCCGGGCGGTGCCTCCAGGAGGGGGACGGCCTGCTGTGCCCGTTCGTCTCCCGCGTCGGCCGCGGCGTGGACGACGCCGGTCGCCGCGTACCGGAGGAACTCCATCTCCGGGTGCGGCCAGGCGGCGGTTCCGGTCGCGGCCGGGAGCAGGTAGTCCACGGCCTTGAACAGGCTCTGCCCGTCCGGTCCCCGGTAGTCCCACAGGTTCACGTCGACGCGCTCCCCGATCGCCGCGAGCCGGGTGTGGGCGACCAGGTCGAATGTCGAGTAGTGCCAACTCCTGGTCCGGGTCAGCTCCTGCGGCTGGCTGCCGTCCGCCGCGATCTGTGGGTCGATGCGCTTGACGCGTGCGTCGAGCACGGTCCGTCGGGCCAGGTCCTTGTCGCCGGTCGCGTACGCGAGGGCGGCGAGCTGCATGTCGTGGAAGGTGCCGTGGTTGTTGGCCGCCGTCTCCTCCTCCTTGCCGAAGTCGCTGTTCCTCAGCCAGTCGAGGAAGTCGGAGTTCCACCGGGACATCACCGTCCGGTCGGCCCTCGTCCAGCCGGGCGCGCCCGTGTCGAGGATCGCGACGGCGTCGACGACGCTGGTGTACGACTGCGAGAAGTCGATGACGCCGATGGCGCGTCCGTCGTACTTGCCGGGGATGAACTGGGCGTGGTTCAGGTGCGGGTTCATCCGCGTGGCCGGGTCGAGGAACCAGGTGCGCAGGACCAGGGCCGCCTTCTCGGCGTACACCTGCTTGCCCGTGTAGTACCAGGCCAGGGACAGGTCGTACGTCGAGTCGAAGACCTTCTCGAGGTTCTGGCGGTCGGTTCCGGAGTCGACCTCGGGGTTGCGCTGTCCGTCCCGTTGGACGTACGGGCAGCCCCAGGGGTTGTCGGCCGTCGGAGCCTCGGTGGGCCACCAGTAGGGGGCCTGGCTCAGGTAGTCGTGGACGTCGCCGCCGGGTGCGGGCCTGGGCTTGTCGACGACTGTCCAGGGGCCCTGGTCCAGCCACCGGTCGGCGCGGGCCGTCAACGCCTCGGCGGCTCGCCGCAGTTGCGGGTCGCCTTGCTCCAGGCGGACCCTCGCCTGCTGCAGCCGGGTGCCGTCGAGGACGGCGGTGTCCGGGGCCTTCATTGGTCAACTCCGATCAGCCAGGTGAAACTGGGAGCGAAGGCACGAGGCCGCCCTCCGCAGGAAGGGCGGCCCCTTCACCTCAGCTGTGCGTCACTTTCACTCCGTACAGGGCGACCTCGCCGTAGTTCGAGGAGTCGCACGGCGAGGAGTTGTTGCAGTTCGCCTGGGTGTAGTCACCCGCCTTGAAGTAGCCGCTGTCGAACGCGGCGGCCACGGTGGCCTTGAGGGCACCGTTGTAGTAGACGTCGACCTTTCCGTCGTGGGCCACGAACTTCCCCTGGAAGCGGGTCCCGAGCTTGTAGTTGGAGGTCACCAGCTTGTAGTGGGTGGTGTTGTACGAGGTGATGTACAGGCTGGTCCCCTCCAGACGGAACGACGTGACGTCGCTGTCGGAGTCGTGTATCTGCCCGGCCATCACGTGCGGCTTGGTCTTGGGGAGGTGAGTGATCGCCTGGTCGACGACCATGGTGTGGGTGCCCGATGTGGACGGCCAGCTCCTGGTCGCCGTCCCGTCCGCGTTCATCTCCCGCAGCTCGGACCGCGGGTAGCCGGAGTTGCTGGTGGTGGCTCCGTTGACGGCGGCTCGGAGCAGGATCGCGTTGCAGCTCGCGTTGGTCGTGAACCAGGGCGCCTTGGCATAGGTCGCCAGAGCGGGCTGGAAGATCTCCTGGGGTGAGCCGGTGCTGTTGGGGATGGGCAGCTGCAGCTTCCAGGCCTTGCTCAGGCCGATGGCCGCGGCCGGCGCGGGGCAGGCGGCGGCGTTCGCCGACTCGCTGGGTACCGCGGCCAGGACGCTGACCGCGAGTGCGGGTGCTGCGAGCAGGCAGAGAGCGCGGCGGTGAGACCGGCGCGTTGTCGATCGACTCTTCATGAGCGGCTCCTTCGTGTGACGACACGTCTTCATGTCAAGGTCATGACAGTCCGGGAAAGGTCATGACGGTCCAGGTCATGACAGATCCAGCTCTCGTACGATCCCTTCGTCGATGCCGATACCGAGGCCCGGGCCTGACGGCACCTCGGCCACCCCTGCGCGGACCTGGATGACAGGGCCCGTGGCGTAGGGGCTGATCAGGAACTGCCGGCCGTTGAGGTCGGCGGGTGCGATGAGGTCGTGGGCCGCGAACAGGTGCAGCGAAGCGGCGAGGCCGATGTCGGACTCGGTCAGCCCCGACCCCATCAGGGCCACGCCGCAGTCCTCGGCCAGCTGGCACTGGCGCAGGGCCAGGGTGAGCCCGGCGCAGCGCTGCACCTTCGCGACGGCGATGCCGATGGCGCCCATCCGGACGAACGAGGCCAGATCCGTGGGGTGCCGCAGGCTCTCGTCCACGGCGATGGGGACGGGGCTGAGATCGCGCAACCGGCGCAGTCCGTCGATGTCGTTCGCGGGCAGTGGTTGTTCGAGCGCGGCGATGTCGAGCGGTGCGAGGCTGCGGGCGAGACGGAGCGCGGAGTCCTGGGTGCCGGCCTGGTTGGCGTCGACGATCAGCCGGGCGTCGGGGGCGGCCTCCCGTACGGCCGCCACACGGGCGACTTCCGCGGCCTCGTCCTGACCGGGTGTGAGTCCTGTCTTCACCTTGAAGTGCCGATAGCCGTCGGCCTGTCCCTCCGCGACGGAGTCCCTGACGGCAGCCTCGTCAAGTCCCGTGACGATCCAGCAGAGTTCGACCGTGTCGTGGCGACGCCTCCCCCACAGCTCGCCGAGGCTCACCCCTCGCGAACGCGCCAGGGCGTCGTGCCAGGCGACGTCCAGGGCGGCCCGGGCCAGCGGCATTCCGGTGGACCAGCCACGCCGGATGGCGCGGTCGCAGGCCAGCACGAGCCCGTCGAGGTCCCACAGCGGCAGACCGGTCGCGGCCGGCGCCAGGTAGTAGGTCAGGGTGGACACGACGGACTCGGTGGTCTCGTACGTCCAGGACGGGATCGGTGTCGCCTCGCCCCACCCGGTGCTCCCGTCCGACGCCGTGACCTTGACGAGTACGCGGACGGCGGGCCGGCCCCGGGTGGTGACGCCGCCTCCCGCGACCGCGAAGTCCCGCAGCGTCGGCAGGGCCACCGTGAAGGTCTCCACGCGCTCGACGGTCACGGCGGCGCGGAAGTCGGCTTCCGGGGTCGTCAGAACCATAGCGACTTGTCCACCACGTTGATCAACGGCCGTCCGTCGGCGAACCGTTGCGCGTTCTCCGCGAGCACCTCGAACCGTCGCTCCGCCGCATGCGGTCCCACCCCGGCCACGTGCGGGGTGATCAGCGCTCTGGGATGGCGCCAGAGAGGGTGCTCCGGCGGCAGCGGCTCCCGCTCCAGGACGTCGAGGGCAGCGCCCCGCAGACGTCCCGTGTCCAGGGCCGCGACCACGTCGTCGAGACGTACGGTCGGACCGCGGCCCACGTTGACCAGGCAGGCCCCGTCCTTCATCGCCGCCAGCCGGCGCGCGTCCATCAGCCCCTCCGTGTGGGGGGTGTGGGGCACGGTGAGGATCACGATGTCCGCAAGGGGCAGTGCGCGATCGAGGGCGTCCGGCGGCAGTACCCGTACAAAGCCGGGCGGCGCAGCGATGACGCGGGCGTCGATGCCCTCCACCTGGGTGCCGAACGCGGCGAGCAGTCGTCCCGTCTCGGCACCGATCGCACCCGTACCGACGATGAGCGCACGCGCCTCGGCGAGCGGCACGACCGCCCCGTCCGACCAGTCCGGCGCCCAGGTGGCAGCCGTCTGCTCGCGTACGTAGCGGGGCAGTTGCCTGGCGAGGGCCAGGACCAACGCCATGGTGTGCGCGGCGACATGGTCGGTGTAGGTGTCCCGCATGTTCGTCACCTCGACCGGATGACGTACGAGCGCGGGGTGGTAGAAGCCGGGGGGCGGACCGGCCTGGGGAGCCTGCAGCCAGCACAACTGTTGTGCCACGTCGAGGAGTTCGGGCGTGAGCGTGCCGTACGCGGCGTCGGCGTCGACCAGCGCGGCGCGTACGTCCTCGGGGGTTTCGGGACAGAGCACCTTGATCCCCGGCACGGCCAGGCCGAGCCGTTCGGGCCAGGAGTGGGTCTCCGCCGGCAGGGGCGGGACCATGACGAGGGTGTACGGGATTGTGGTCATGCGGCATGCTCCATCGACACGGCGGCCACCTCGTGCCGCAGCGGGCGCTTGGCGACGTACCGGGCCAGTTCCTCGGCCATGGCCGCGCCCAGCAGGCGCCGTTCCGGACCGAGGCTGCCGGCCAGATGCGGCGTCACCACCACGTTGTCCAGCGTGAACAGCGGTGAGCCGGGGTGGGGCGGTTCGGGGTCGGTGACGTCGAGCACGGCGAACAGGTCGGGCCGCTCTCCGAGTACGGTGACCAGCGCAGGCTCGTCCACGAGGCCGCCGCGCGCGGTGTTGACGAGCGTGGCGTCCGGGCGCATGGACCGCAGCAGCTCGGCGTCGACCATGCCGCGGGTCTCGTCCAGCAGCGGGGCGTGCAGACTCACCACGTCGCTCTGGGTGAACACGCCCTCCAGCGTGGTCGGTTCGACGCCCAGCACACGGGCGTCGGCGTCGGACACGTACGGGTCGTGAGCCACCACGCGGACACCGTGCCGGGCGAGCAGACGTGCAGTGGCCCGCCCGGTGGCGCCGAGTGAGACGAGCCCGACGGTGGCGCCCGCGGTGCCGAGTTCGCTGCGGCGGGGCACCGCCGCGGCCGTACGGCGCGCGGTCAGGACGTAGCGCCAGCCGTGCTTGAGCGCGTACAGGATCTGGGCGAGCGTGAAGTCCGCGACCTTGTCGGCGATCACCGCTCCGCCGGAGGTGACCCGCACCCCGCGCGCCCAGGACTCCTCGGTCACCAGCGGCCGCACCGATCCGGCGGCGTACAGCACGAGAGCCAGCCGCGGTGCGCTGTCCAGCAGTTCGGCGGTGAGCCGGGGTGCGCCCCAGCCGGTGACGAGCACATCGACGTCGGCCAGCACGCCCGCGGACAGGTCCGTCGCGGAGAGCGGGGGCCGCTCGATCGTCAAGTGGCGTTCGATGTCGGCGCGTTCGTCCGGCCCGTACACGTCGTCGAAGAGCGCCGGGTCCATTACGTACAGTCCGGTGAGCCGCTCGTCCGTCATGCTGCTCCCTCCGTTGTCCGGGTGCCTGTTCGCGCGTTGGCCGTGCGCAGGGCTCTCAGTCGGGCCGGGGAGGCCAGGCCCGCGTGGTAGTAGCGGATCTGCCGCGCCCCGGCGGCCAGCAGCCGTGCCACCCGGCCGGCGAGTTCGGCGGGCCGCTCTTCCAGCACGGACACATTGGCGATCACCGGCCGTGCGCTGTCCCTGACCGCTGCCTCGACGCGGGCCACGGACCGGTGCACGTCGTCCCAGCACTTGATGACGACGGCTGTGGCCCGGCCGCCGAAGCGGGCCAGGTCGAGCCCGCTGTCCGGGCCGGTGACCTGCGGGTCGCCGTCCGCCATCAGGAGCAGTTCCCGGCCGGGCGCCACCGCCGCCACCTGCCGTGTCAGGTCCTCGATCACCGACTGGCGATGCCGCAGTACGGCTTCCGCCGCCCGCTCACCGAGCGACTCACCGAGCGTGCCGGGTGCGCGTACGCCGTTGCGCAGCTCGGCGTCCACGGTGCGGCGCACCGCCTGCGCGACACCGTCGGCGTCTGCTCCGGCGGCCTCGATTCCCTTGCGGCAGGCAGTGCACAGGCAGATCGACAGCAGGGTGCGGCAGCCCTCGCTGAGGTCGGCGCCCGCCGTCTTCTCGTGGTGGCTGCCGTGCTCGAAGCCCAGCCATCCGCAGGCTTCGAGCATCAGCGCCGGCACCTCGACGGCGTCGTACCGTGCGCAGAAGGAGCGGACCAACTGGGTCGCGTACGCTGTCACTTCGGGCTTGGCGGGGCAGAGGGCGTACGTGTATCGCTGGTCGAAGGCGTTGCGCACCGTCAGGTCGGGTGCCCGCTCCCCCATCGCCGTGCTGTGGGTGAGCACCAGCCACGCTTCGACGCGGAGTCCTCGGCTACGCAGGGCCGTGGCGGCCGTGCCGAACCGGTCCGCGGCGTCCACGGCCCAGTTCGGTGTGGCCGGTCTCAGGCGCGAGCCGCGCCAGTCGCGCGGGTCGAGCGGGAAGTATGCGGCGGCGTGCGTGGCGTGGACCGTGCGGTGCGCCGGGTGGAAGGGCGTCATGGCGCGCACCGAGTGGTAGGCGGCCTGCAGGACCACCGCTTCCACGCCGAGCGAGGCCATGCGTTCGGCCGCGGCCGGGTCGCCCACCAGGTCCCAGGTGTAGGCGAAGGTGCCGCTGAGGTCGGCGGAGCTGGACGGCTCGGTTGTCACGGGGTTCACTCCTTGGTGGCGCCGGCCAGACCGCGCACGAAGTAGTTCTGGAAGAAGATGAAGACGATCAGCATGGGAATGACGGACAGGGTCATTCCGGCAGCGAATCCCGTCCAGTCGACGGAGTGCTCCCCCTTGAACGACAGCATTCCGACCGCCAGGTTCTGCAGATCCGGCTGGCCGAGTGTGAAGACCAAGGGGATGTTGAACTCGTTCCAGTTGCTGATGAACTGGAAGATGACGACCACCGCGATGACGGGCTTTGCCAGCGGAAGGACCAACCGGAACGTGCGCAGGAATCCGGCACCGTCGAGCTTGGCCGCGTCGAACAGGTCCTTCGGCACTCCGGAGAAGAACCCGATGAAAAGCAGCACATAGAGGGCGCCCGCAGCGCCGGACATGGCCAGCACGACCCCGGCGCGGGTGTTCAGCAGGCCGAGACTGTCCACCAGGACGAACTGCGGAATGATGATGGAGGCCACCGGGACGAACAAGGTGGCCACGATCAGGCGGTGCAGCGTCTTTCGTCCCGGGAATTCGTAGCGGGCCAGAATGTATCCGCACAGGGCGGACTTGAACAGTTCGATGACGGTGGATGCGACCGCGTACAGCACCGTGTTGAAGAAGAACTTGGAGAATCCGGCGTCCACCCACGCCCGGCGGAAGTTGTCGAAGTTCCACTGGTCGGGCATGAGGCCGGCGCCCCCGGTGAAGAGTCCCGTCTGCGTCTTGAACGCCCCCGCGACGACCCACAGGAACGGATAGACCCAGATCAGACCCACCACGATCAGCAGGGGCAGCGCGATGAGGTTGGCTCGCGCGGGCCGTGACAGACGCGCCATCAGACTCCGTACTCCTTCCGCAGCTTCTGCGCCCGGCGCACGAAGAGGCCCTGACTGGTCACGAGGAGGAACGCCATGACGGAGAACAGCAGCGCGGCCGCCGACGCGTATCCGTACGCGAAAGGCATCGAACCGAATGCCTGCTTGTAGATGAAGTACGAGACCACGTAGGTGCTCGTGCCCGGACCGCCGCCGGTGAGCGTGACGACGAGTCCGAAGACGTGCATCGCGTTGACCAGAGCGAGCATCACGATGACCACGGCGACGGGACGGATCATCGGAAGCGTGATCCGGGTGAGCTTCTGCCATTCATTGGCGCCGTCGAGTTCCGCGGCTTCGTAGAGCTCTTCGGGCACGTTCTGCAGAGCAGCCATCCAGTAGATCATGTACTGCCCGAATACCTGCCAGACGGAGATGAGGATCAGCGCCAGCATCGCGGTCCAGCGGTCGGCGAAGACGTCGGGCGTGCCGTCGGTCAGACCGAGTCCGTGCAGCGCCGAATTGAGCGCGCCGTTGGAGGGATTGAGCAGATAGGTGAAGATCAGCCCGGCCATGGCGACGGGGATGATCAGCGGCGCGAAGAACACCGTCCGCAGCGCCTTCTTCCCCCGCAGCCACTTCCTCGTCATCACCAGCGCGGCGAGCAGCGACAGTGGCAGCTTGATCAGGGTCGTACCGAGGGCGAACAGCAAGGTGTTGACGACGGCCTGCCAGAAGAGCGGATCGCCGAGGATGCGGCTGTAGTTGTCGCCGCCGACGTAGTTCTCGAGCGGTCCGATGCCCGACCAGTCGAAGAACGAGTAGTAGACCGTCGCGGCCAGCGGCCAGAGGGTGAAGCCGAGATAGAGGACGAGAAAGGGCAACAGGAAGGCCGCCACCCACAGCCGGTCGAGTCCCTTGGCACGCTCTCGGTTCTCTTCGGGCGGGCTCGACCGCCCGGGTCGGCGCGGCGTCCTGCTCGGGCGGGGCGCGGTGGTCGGGGCTGCATCTGGCGGACGCGGGCTGGTGGGGGCAATCGCCATGTGAGGTCCTTTTTTTGCGGTCCTGGCCGATGTCCGTCGTTCAGGGCGGGAGGGCTAGTCGGCCGGGCGGTAGTCGGAGGTGTACGACCAGTCGGGGAAGGTGAAGCAGTCGAGGGAGACCTTCAGGCCCTGGGCCGCTTCCTTCTCGAGCTGGGTCTTGAGGGTCTTCTGACGTTGCGCGACCAGCCGTTCGGCCTCCGGCTGCAGCGACTTGCCGCCGCTCAGGGCGCCGGACATCGCCTCGTACTCCCAGGTGGGCCGCTCTCCGATGGCCTTGACGTAGGCGGTGGACTTCACCAGGTCGGGGCACTTGGTGACCGGGAGCGGCAGATCGACCCGGTAGCCGGGCCGGTCGGCGATCTGCATGATCTGCTGCATCGCCGGGTCCTTGATGTAGCGGGCGTTGTCAGCGAACGCCAGCGTCCCGAAGCCGCTCTGCAGGTACTGCTTGGCGAAGTAGCCGTCGGGCTGGGTCATCCAGTCGAGGAAGGTCCAGGCGGCCTTTGACTGCTTGGTCTGCGCGCTCACCCAGTACTTGTTGCCGTCGGGCTGACTCCACAGGGCGCCCTTGGCCCCCGAGTCGGGGACGGGGTGCGCGGCGACGGAGTACTGGGAGGAGTCCATGCCGAGGGTCTTGAGCACCGAGGGCAGCCAGGTGCCGTCCATCGTGATGCCGGCCTGCCCCGCGGCGAACTGCTGCCGGGAGAAGTTCTTGTCGTTGGTGCCGGGCGCCAGATAGCCGTCCTTCTTGAGCTCCTGGATGAACCCGAACACCTTCTGCGCCTGCGGTTCGGCCAGCGAGAACGTCCCCTTCCTGTAGTCGAAGAACCAGTCGTTGATCGTGTACTCGCCGGCGGCGAGGGCGTAGAAGGTGCGCTGGAGGTCGGTGTCCTTGCTAGGTGCCGCGATGCAGTACGCCTTGGTCTCGGCCTTGACGCGCGCGCAGGTGCTCTTCAGCTCGGACCAGGTCGTCGGCGGCTTGGCGGCGTCGAGCCCGGCGTCCTCGAAGACCTTCTTGTTGAGGAACATGTAGCCGGGGCCCCAGTAGGTGCTCTCGGACAGGGGGAACCCGTACGTCTTCCCGTCGAGTTGGTTGACCCCGTCGACGAACGACCCTTCGGGCCATCGCTTGGTGAAGTTCGCGGGCAGCGCGGAGCCCCCGTTCAGCGGCTGGATCCACTTCTGTGCGAGCAACTGCGACATGGCCAGCGGACCGTTGTCGCTCCAGTAGAAGATGTCCGGGCCCTGACGGCTCTGGAAGGCCAGCGGAAGTGTCCGCTTGTACTCGTCCTGGGCGATCGACTGCCACTCCACGGTGATGTCCGGGTGCTGCCGATGGAACTCCTCAGCGACCTTCTTGTGGAAGTCCGTCTGCTCCGCCGAGTAGTCCCAGATCTTCAGGGTGGTGCCGGAGGAGCCGGAGCTCCCACCGCATCCCGCGAGCAAGGGCCCCACCAGCAGTGGCGCGAGCGCCAGCCTGCCGATCCGGGCTGCTCCAACTCTGCGTTCTGTCCCCATCGTCAGCTCCCGCTGTTTGGACGTGGCGCCCCGAGCGGCTCTCGGGACCGAGGCGCGGATGACGTTAGGGATTCCCTGGCATCTGAGCAAGCGTTTTCACAAGCTCAGTTTTTGACCCACTCGGCAGAACTTGAGATATAGCGGCTCTGAACTGGGAGTTTATGTGGGAGATCGATCTTCGGCACGGCATGACGATAGGCTCAGGGAGCGCTTTCACAAATGAACCCATCGGGAGGAGCACGCTTTGCATGTCCTCGTCCTCACCAAACCGTTCGGCGCCCTGCCACCCGGGGAACTGGCCGCCCGGCTGGCGGAGGCCGGCGCGGACGGCGCCGATCTGCTGGTCAGGGACGGTCAGACGGTCACGCCGAGCACGTCACGGCGGCTGGCGAAGACGGTACGAGCCCTGCGTGCCAACGGACTTGACCCCGGCCTCGTCAGCACGGACCTGACCTCGGCGGACGGTGAAGCCGAACGCGTCATCGGGCACTGTGCCGAGGCGGGCGTGCCGCTGATGCGCGCAGGGTTCTACCGCTACGACGCCGGACTCGACCACGCCTCCGAACTGAACCGGGCCCGCCGCGACTTCGCGGGCCTCGCCGAGCTCGCCGCCCGCCACGGCGTACGGCTCGTCCTCGCACTGCACCACGGCACGCTGCACCCCTCGGCCGCACACGCGGTCCGGCTGCTGGCGGGCGCGGATGTCCTGGTCCACCCCGACCCGGGCAACCAAGCCAAGGAGGGGAGCGAGGACTGGCGGCTCACCCTCGATGTGCTGGGCGGGCCGGAGCGGGTGGGCTGCGTGGGCGTGAAGAACGCGGTGTGGAGACCGGGCGAGGCGCGGGGATCCTGGAACTGCGACTGGCAGCCGCTCGCTGACGGGGGCGTCGTCCCCTGGCCCACGATCCTGCCCGGCCTCACGGACCTCGGGTACACCGGCCCGTTCTCCCTGCACGTCCACTACCCGACCGACGACCCGTTCGCGGCGGTCCGCCGGGACCTGGGTTACCTGCGTGGACTGCGGTCCGAACCGAGAACCACATCGTCCGCACGCTGAGCGACGAACTACGCTGGCGGCGGACCGACGGCGACTGGGAGCGGGATTTTGGCAACGTCGAACGTACCGGAGATGGCGGACGATCCGAGCACAGCCACGGAGCCGGACCTCCCGCACGACGGAATGCCCGAGTCACCGAGCACCGTGAGTTGGACCGCCACCGGCAAGGCGGCCCGCCAGCGCCGGGTGACGATCACCGACGTCGGCACGGCGGCCGGGGTCTCCACGTCCACCGTCTCCCGGGTCCTCAACGGCACGGCCCGGGTCGACCCCGAACTGGTGCGCCGGGTGCAGAGCGCGGTCGCGGATCTGGGTTACCGGCCCAACGCCGCCGCCCAGGGCCTGGCCCGCGGTGAGGCCGGCGCGATCGGAGTGCTCGTCCCCGACCTGTCCAACCCCTACTTCCCGGACGTCCTCAAGTCCGTCTCCGCCGTCGCCCGCTCGCACGGGCGGCGCGTGATGGTGATGGAGTCGGACGAGGACGCGGCGAGTGAGCACGAACTCGCCGAGGACCTGATGCGCTGTTGCGACGGTGTGCTGCTGTGCTCCCCGCGCATGGACCGCGCCGCGCTCGTCGACCTGTCACTGCGCGGCCACCCACTCGTGCTGGTCAACCGGATCGTCCCCGGGCTGAGCATCCCCTCAGTCTCCGTCGACTTCTACGGCGGGATGACCCTGGTCTGCGGTCACCTCACCCAGCTCGGGCATCGCCGGCTGGCGTATCTGAGCGGCCCCGAGGCGTCCTGGGCCAACGCCGAACGCATCCGGGCCTTCGACGCCGCTGCGGCCTTCGGGGTCGACGTCACGGTCATCCCCTGCGGCCACACGGCACGGCACGGGTACGACGCCGCCGACGCCGTGCGCGATTCCGGGGTCACGGCCGTCGTCGCGTACAACGACCTGGTGGCGCTCGGCGCGATGACCGCGCTGGAGGAGTCGGGCCTACGGGTCCCCGAAGACATGTCCGTCATCGGCTGCGACGACATCTCCCTCGACGACCTGCCCGGTACCCGCAGACTCACCACGGCCTCACTGGCCCGGCACGAACTGGGCCGTCAAGGAGCCCAGACCCTGGAGGCGCTGATGGCCTCCCACGCCGACACCGAACCCAGGGTTATCAGCATGGAACTGCGCGTTCGCCACACCAGCGCACCGCCGGCGGTCCTCCCGGGCTGAACCGTCGGCCGGCGGGCGGGACGGCGCCGTCGCCGTCCCGTAACGTGGTGCGCCGTGGAAGCGCGTCACCACGTGACGGGAAGGCTCCTGACCCGGAACACCAGCGAGTCGGTGTGGTGCTCGATGTCGTCGAAGGGGGACCGCGAGCCGCAGGTTTGGGAGGCGGCGGAACAGGGCGGACTGCGCGAGACCGAGCTCGATGCGGGCGAGTTGCCGGCCGATGCACTGGTGCCTGCCGTGGCCGAAGGCCAGATGCGGTACCGGCTTGCGGCGCAGGTCGAGTTCGTCGGCGGGCCTACTCCGCGCCGACCCGATGCGGGGCGGGCCGCTCATCTGCTCCGGGAAACCCCCAGACGGAGGCCCCAACCGACCCGGCTGTCGGAGGCGGCGGACGTGATCGCCTGGCCGGGGAGCGGCAAGCCCCCGGCCGCGCAGCTCGCCGAGTCGGCGCTGGGCGTCGGTGCGATCCTGGCTCTGGGCAACGACCCCGTCGACGCGGCGCTGATGGAAGCTGCCGGGCCCTCGCTGGACGTCGTCGCGCTGGCGAGCATGGGCTTCGGGGCCGCCGCGGCCGAGCGCGGCATCGTGGTCACCCACACGCCGGGAGTGCTCGCGTCGGCCGCGAGGTCGCGCGGCGCGTGGCTCCCCGGGGTCACGGCAAGATCGTCAACATCTGCTCGCTCCAGAGCGAGGCGGTCCGGCTGGGCATCGCCCCCTACTCCAGCACCAGGGGCGGCCCGAAGACGCTCACCAAGGGCATGTGCGCCGATCTCGGTCCGCTCGGCATCCAGGCCAACGGAATCGGCCCCGGCTACTTCGACACCGAACTGACCTCCGCGCTCGTCGCCGACGACGAGTTCAGCGCCGGGGTCCGCAAGCGGACCCCGGCCGGCCGCTGGGGCGACGTCGGCGACCTCGTCGGCGCGCTGATCTTCCTCGCCTCCCCCGCATCCGACTTCGTGGGCGGGCAGGTGCTGCACGTCGACGGCGGCATGCTCTCCGTCCTTTGACCCCGTTCTGCGACCCTTCCTGCGACCTCTAGGAGCCCCATGCACGCGTGTGTCGTCCACGGAGCCGGCGATCTACGGATCGAGGAGCGGCCGTACGACAGTCCCGACCCCGGTGAGACCGCGGTCGCCGTCGCCCTCGGCGGCATCTGCGGATCCGACTTGCACTACTACCGCCACGGCCGGGTCGGTGACTGCACCGTCCTCGAGCCGATGGTGCTCGGCCACGAGATCGTCGGCCACGTCGCCGCCCTCGGGCCCGGAACCGCGGGACCCGCCGTAGGCACCCCGGTGGCCGTCCACCCGGCCACCCGGTGCAGCCGGTGCAGCCGGTGCGCCGAATGCGCCGCGGGCCGCCGCTCTACGCCCTTCATTCGTGCGTCACGCCGCAAGAACAAACGGGCTCCGCCACCGCCACGCGCCCTCCCCCTCAGGCGAATGCACAGGTCACGCGTCGTCGTCCGCCTTCATCTGTTCCCACCCCGCGAAACAGGTCGAGCCCGCGAAAGAAATCGGAAACCACAGGTCAAGAGCCCTTTCCAACGGGTTCCAGGATCGCGACGCACTCCACATGATGAGTCATCGGAAACAGATCAAACGCCCGCAAAGTCCGCACCCGATACCCCCCATCCCGGAAATACCCCAAGTCCCGAGCCAACGCGGCCGGATCGCAGGCAACATAGGCGATCTTCCGCGCCCCCAGCGACGACAGATGCTCGACCGTCTTCTTGCCGGCGCCCGAGCGCGGCGGGTCCAGGACGATCAGGTCGACCTCGGTGATCCCCGTGCGCGGGAGCACGCTCTCGACCTTGCCCTGCTCGATGCGGACGCGGTCGAAGCCGGCGAGGTTGTGTCGCGCGTCCTCGACCGCGCGCTTGCCGGACTCGATACCGAGGACCGCGCCTTTGTCGCCGAGGCGGTCGGCCAGGGCGCCGGCGAAGAGGCCGACTCCGCAGTACAGGTCGAGGGCCATGTCGCCCTTGCGCGGGAGCAGGCCCTGCATGACGGCCTTGACCAGGGTGTCGGCGGCCATCGGGTGGACCTGCCAGAAACCGCCGCTGCCGACCCGGTACGTGCGGCCGTCGGCGCGCTCGCGGACGAAGGCGCGGCCGTGGACGCGGTGGATGCCGCCGTCGTGTTCCTCGACCCGCATGACCGAAACCGGGCGGTCGAGTTCGACGAGGGGGAGGCGGGCGCCGGGGTGCGGTTCCAGGATGACCATGCGGTCCTGTGAGCCCGTCGCCGCGATCGCGTCGACCGAGGCCATGCCGGACCAGTCGCGCTCCTCGATGCCCAGCTCGCTGACGCCGGGCGCCGCGATCATGCAGTGCTCGATGGGCTCGACCTCGTGCGAGCGGTGCCGGCGCAGACCCGCGTTGCCGTCCACGTCCACCGCGTACTGCACGCGCGTGCGCCACTGCGGGACCTGGCCGGCGGGCAGCTTGTCGCCCTCGGCCGGCATGACCGTGCCGTCCCAGCCGGCCTCCTCGGGCGTGAGTCCCGCGAGCCGCTGCAACTGCTCGGCGATGACCTCGCCCTTGAGGCGGCGCTGCGCTCCGGGCTTGGCGTGCTGCCAGTCGCAGCCGCCGCAGCGGCCGGGGCCGGCGTAGGGGCAGGGCGCCTCGACGCGGTCCTTGGACTCCTCCAGGATCGTCACCGCGTCGGCGCGCAGGAACCGCGCGCCCTCCTCGCCGTCGGTGATGCGCGCGACGACCCGCTCACCGGGCAGCGTGTGCCGGACGAACAGCACCTGGCCCTCTGCCGTACGGGCGATGCAGTGCCCGCCATGGGCGACGGGTCCGACCTCGACCTCGTACTCCTGCCCCACGAGCGACCCCGCCGGCGTTTTCTTCGGTTCTGCCTGCATGGCGGGGTGACTCCACAACGTCAAAGGGTGAGCGGCCGGACAACAGCCCACCAGTCTACGTGGACACTGCCCGGCCGCTCACCACAAGGCGTTCAGCTCTTGGAGTCGGACGACTCCCGGTGCCGGTGCTCCGCGGGACCGCGCCGCACCGCACCCGGCGCACTCCACTCCTGCCGCTTGCGGGCCCGGTCGCGGGCCGCCTCCGAGGACTCCAACTGGTACGGCACCGACGTCACCATCACGCCCGGCGTGAACAGCAGCCGGCCCTTGAGGCGCAGCGCGCTCTGGTTGTGCAGCAGATGCTCGTACCAGTGGCCGACGACGTACTCGGGGATGATCACGGACACCGCGTCGCGCGGCGACTCCTTCCGCAGCCCCTTGACGTACTCGATGATCGGCCGCGTGATCTCGCGGTAGGGCGAGTCGAGCACCTTCAGCGGTACGTCGATCCCGCGCCGCTCCCACTCCTCGCGCAGCGCCTTGGTCTCGGCCGGGTCCACGTTGACGCTGAGCGCCTCCAGGGTGTCCGAGCGCATCAGCTTGGCGTAGGCCAGGGCCCGTAGCGCCGGGCGGTGGATCTTGGAGATCAGCACGACCGAGTGGACGCGGGACGGACGGAGGCTGTCGTCGCTCGGGCCCTCGGGGGCCGCGATCTCCTCGGCAACCCGGTCGTAGTGCTTACGGATCGCGGTCATCGTGGCGTAGAAGATGCACATGCCGAGCAGCGCCACCCAGGCGCCGTGCGTGAACTTCGTGACCAGGACGACGACCAGCACCAGGCCGGTGAAGAACGCGCCGAAGGTGTTGATCGCCCGCGAGCGGACCATGTGACGGCGCTTGGCCTGGTCCTTCTCGGTGGCCAGGTGGCGGTTCCAGTGCCGGACCATGCCGGTCTGGCTGAGCGTGAACGACACGAACACGCCGACGATGTAGAGCTGGATCAGCCGGGTCGAGTCGGCGCCGTAGATCGCGATCAGCAGGGTGGCGGTGCCGGCCAGCAGCACGATGCCGTTGGAGAAGGCCAGGCGGTCGCCGCGGGTGTGCAGTTGGCGCGGGAGGTAGCGGTCCTGGGCGAGGATCGAGCCGAGGAGGGGGAAGCCGTTGTACGCCGTGTTCGCCGCGAGGAACAGGACCAGCGCGGTGGACGCGGCCAGCACCACGAACAGGAAGCTGCCCTTGCCGAACACGGCCTCGGCGACCTGCGAGATCACCGGGTTCTGGACATAGCCGGAGCCGATCGCGACGCCGTTGTGGAGCAGGTCGGTGGCCGGGTTCTCGGCCATGCGGACCTTGGTCGTCATGGCGAGGGCGATGATCCCGCAGAACATGGTGACGGCCAGCAGACCCATCGCCGCGAGGGTGGTCGCCGCGTTCTTCGACTTGGGCTTGCGGAAGGCCGGGACGCCGTTGGAGATCGCCTCGACACCGGTGAGCGCGGCGCAGCCGGAGGAGAAGGCGCGCAGCAGCAGGAAGACGAGCGCGAAGCCCGCGAGGCCCTGGTGCTCGGCCTTGATGTGGTAGTCGGCGGTCGGCGCGCGCATGGCGTCGCCGAGCACGAGTCCGCGGAAGGCGCCCCACGCGATCATGACGAAGACGCCGCCGACGAACACGTACGTCGGAATGGCGAAGAGCTTGCCCGACTCCTTCACCCCGCGCAGGTTCATCAGGGTGAGCAGCACCACGACGGCGATCGCGCAGAGCACCTTGTGCTCAACCACGAACGGGACCGCGGAGCCGAGGTTCTCGATGCCGGAGGCGATCGAGACGGCGACGGTGAGCACGTAGTCGACGAGGAGGGCGCTGGCGACGGTGAGGCCGGCCTTGGGGCCGAGGTTGGTGGTGGCGACCTCGTAGTCGCCGCCACCGCTCGGGTAGGCGTGGACGTTCTGCCGGTAGGAGGCGACCACGGTGAACATCAGCACCACGACCGCGACCGCGATCCAGGGGCTGAAGTGGTACGCCGACACGCCCGCGATGGAGAGGACCAGCAGCACCTCGCCGGGCGCGTAGGCCACAGAGGACAGCGGGTCGGAAGCGAAGACGGGAAGTGCGATGCGCTTCGGCAGGAGCGTTTCGCCCAACCGGTCGCTGCGCAGTGCACGCCCGATGAGGATGCGCTTGGGCACGTCGGTCAGTTTGGACACAACAGAGGATCGTAGGCCTTCGAACTGGCGATCCTCTACTTCCCCCCACTCTCGGCTTCGCTCGAGCGGGGGGACCCCCTCTCTCATCTGCCTCACGAGTGAAAACAGGAGTGCAATCAGGACGAGTGGGGTTGCGGATTCCGTCGCGACCCCCGGGTCCGTGTCTATATGACAAAACCCCGCCCCCCGCAGCCTCCTGGAGGTTCCATGCCCCCGACCGCAGAGCTGATCGGCGCCCTCGCCACCCTGGCCGGCCTCGGAATCCTCACCCTGGCCAGTGTGCGCAGCATCGGACGCCGTGACGCAGAGGGGTGCCCCGGAAGGACCGGGCGTGTGTAGCTTTGGCCTCGGTCTGAGACCCTGATGGGGCTGAGCATTGATTTCAGGACACCGGAAGGACGGTCGTGCACATCGTCATCATGGGCTGCGGCAGAGTGGGTTCCGCTCTCGCCCAGACCCTGGAGCAGCAGGGGCACACGGTCGCCGTGATCGACCAGGACCCCACCGCCTTCCGCAGGCTGGGCCCGGGATTCGGCGGCCGCCGGGTCACCGGGGTCGGATTCGACCAGGACACCCTCCGCGAAGCGGGCATCGAGGAGGCGGGCGCGTTCGCGGCCGTCTCCAGCGGTGACAACTCGAACATCATCTCCGCGCGCGTGGCCCGCGAGATGTTCGGCGTGGAGAACGTCGCGGCCCGGATCTACGACCCGCGTCGCGCCGAGGTCTACCAGCGCCTGGGCATCCCCACCGTGGCCACGGTCCGCTGGACCGCCGACCAGATGCTGCGCCGGCTGCTGCCCTCGGGCGCGGAGCCGCTGTGGCGGGACCCCACCGGCGGTGTGCAGCTCGCCGAGGTGCACGCCTCGGCCGCCTGGGTCGGCCACAAGATCAGCAAGTTGCAGGAGGAGACGGGCGTCCGCGTGGCGTTCCTCACCCGTCTCGGCGAGGCGATGCTGCCCTCTTCGCAGACCGTGTTGCAGGAGGGCGACCTCGTGCACGTGATGATGCGCTCGGACGAGGTCGACAAGGTCGAGGCGGCGTTCGCCAAGGGTCCCGAAGAGGAGGGCGGTCACTGATGAGGGTCGCCATTGCCGGAGCCGGCGCGGTCGGTCGTTCGATCGCCGGAGAGCTGCTGGAGAACGGCCACGAGGTCCTTCTCATCGACAAGGCCCCGACCGCGATCTCGGTCGAGCGGGTCCCCCAGGCCGAGTGGCTGCTGGCCGACGCCTGCGAGATCACGTCCCTGGACGAGGCGGCGCTCCAGCGCTGCAACGTGGTGATCGCCGCGACGGGCGACGACAAGGTCAACCTGGTCGTGTCCCTTCTGGCCAAGACGGAGTACGGCGTCCCGCGCGTCGTCGCCCGCGTCAACAACCCCAAGAACGAGTGGCTCTTCAACGAGTCCTGGGGCGTCGACGTGGCCGTCTCCACCCCCCGTCTGATGTCGGCCCTGGTCGAGGAGGCGGTGAGCGTCGGCGACCTGGTCCGCCTCCTCCGCTTCAGCCACGGCGACGCCAACCTCGTCGAGCTGACCCTCCCCGAGGAGTCCGCCCTAGCGGGCACCCAGGTCGGCGACGTGGAGTGGCCCGAGGACACCTCCCTGGTCACGATCATCCGCGGCACCCGCGTGCTGACCCCGTCCCGCGAGGACTCCCTGGAGGCGGGCGACGAACTGCTGTTCGTGGCGGCCCAGGCCCGCGAGGAGCAGTTGGAGGACCTGTTGTCGGTGCGCCGGGAGGACGCGGCGAGCAGCTGATCGTTCTACGACGAGGAGGGGCGCCCCGCATGCTCGGGGCGCCCCTCCTCGTCGTAGCGAATGCGGCGAACGCTATGCGTCGCGACGGTGCCGTCCCGACGTGACGTCCTGGCCCTCGCCCGCTGCCTCGGCGGCAGCCTTGCGCTCCTTCTCCGCCTGCTCCTCCGCCTCCATCTCCGCGAACACGTCGATGGGCGCGGGCGCCTTCGCGAGGAAGACCCAGGTCAGCCAGACGGCGAGGAGGAAGGGCGGGATCTTCAACGCGACCAGGACCCAGCCCAGTTGGGCGGTGTTGGCCCACCAGTAGAGCGGGAAGAGGATCGCGCACTTGGCGAGCAGGATCAGGCCCCAGGCCCAACTGGCCTTGGCGTAGGCCTTCTTGCGGCCGGGGTTGCGGGTGCGCCAGGAGAGGTTCTCCTTGAAGACCGGGCCGAGGATCAGGCCGATCAGCGGGACGCCCGCGAGGGTGGTGACGATGTAGGCGAGCGCGAGGCCCAGCGTGTAGAGCATGCCGGGGAGGTAGAAGTTCTTCGCGTTGCCGGTCATCATCGCGAAGACGACACCGAAGGCGACGCCGAAGACACCGCTGAAGGCGTGCTTGACGGTGTCACGCGTCACCAGGCGCACCACGACCAGGACCAGCGACACGGCGAGGGCCGCGATCGCCGACCAGTGCAGGTTCTTGTTGATGGTGAAGATGGTGACGAAGAGGAGGCCGGGCAGGACCGTTTCGATCATGCCGCGCAGGCCGCCGAACGCCTCGAAGAGAGCCGCCTCGGTCACCGCCCGGACGTCCTGCTCGGTGTCTTCTGCGTCCACGGTGTCCGCGGTCGGCTTGTCGAGCGACGTCACCGGCTACTCCCGTCCGAGGGGTCTCAGTTCGTATTTCGGGTTGAAGAGCACCCGGCGGCCTCTGCTCATCGAGACCCGGCCGGACGCGATCAGCTTGCGCCCCGGTTCTATCCCCACGATGGAGCGCCTGCCGAGCCACACCACGTCCAGGGCGGCGGAGCCGTCGAACAGCTCGGCCTCCAGGGCCGGGACTCCAGCCCGGGGGCGCAGCGTGACCGTGCGCAAGGTACCAGTAACCGTCACGATCTGTCGGTCGTGGCAGTCGCCGATCCGGACACAGCCCTCGGTCTGGGAGTCCTCACGCAGCTCCTCCGACTCCAGGTCCTCCTGCGAGGTGGAGAGCCGGTCGAGCATGCGCCGGAACCGGCCCGCCGGCTTTTCGGAACGAGGAACAGCACTCATATCTGAAGCGTACCGGGGTCCACTGACAGCACGTACCCGCAGGGCTAGCGCTCGAACCGGTAGCCCATCCCCGGCTCCGTGATGAAGTGCCGGGGATGCGCGGGGTCCGTCTCCAGCTTGCGCCGGAGCTGTGCCATGTAGACGCGCAGGTAGTTCGTCTCGGTTCCGTACGACGGCCCCCAGACCTCCTGGAGGAGCTGTTTCTGGCCGACCAGGCGCCCGGTGTTGCGCACCAGCACCTCCAGCAGATGCCACTCCGTGGGGGTCAGCCGTACGTCCTTGCCGTCCCGCTGGACCTTCTTGGCCGCCAGGTCGACGGTGAACCCCTCGGTCTCGACCAGGACGTCGTCCTCGCCGCCGCCGGTGGGCTCGGCCCGGCGCACGGCGGCCCGCAGCCGGGCCAGCAGTTCGTCCATGCCGAAGGGCTTGGTGACGTAGTCGTCGGCGCCCGCGTCCAGCGCCTCCACCTTCTCGTCCGAGGAGTGCCGGGCGGAGAGCACCAGGATCGGCACCCGGGTCCAGCCGCGCAGCCCCCGGATCACCTCGACGCCGTCCATGTCGGGCAGGCCCAGGTCCAGGACGACCACGTCGGGGTGGCGGGAGGCGGCGAGGTCGAGGGCGGTCTTGCCGTCGGCGGCCGCGTCGACCTCGTACTTCCGCGCCTTGAGGTTGATCACGAGGGCCCGCACGATCTGCGGCTCGTCCTCGACCACGAGGACCCTGGTCATGAGGCCTGCCTTTCCGGTTGCACGTCGCGCACTTCACGCCCGTCTCCTACGACGGTCGTCGCCGCGCGGAGGGTGAGGACCATGGTGAGGCCGCCACCGGGCGTGTCCTCCGCGTTCAGGGTGCCGTTCATGGCCTCGGCGAAGCCACGCGCCACGGCGAGTCCGAGGCCTACTCCGGCGCCGCGCGGGGCGTCGCCGTAGCGCTGGAAGGGTTCGAAGATGCGGTCCTTGGCCTCGTCGGGGACGCCCGGGCCGCGGTCGACGACCCGTACCTCGACGCGGTCGGCGATGGCGCTGGCGGACACCAGGACGGTTCCGTCCGGCGGGCTGTACTTGACCGCGTTCTCGACGAGGTTGGCCACCGCCCGCTCCAGCAGCCCGGGGTCGACGGCCACCATGGGCAGCGTCTCCGGGACGTCCAGTTCGGCGCTGCCCTCGGAGACACCGCCGAGCGCCATCGGCACCACTTCGTCGAGGTCTATCTCGCGGATGATCGGGGTGACCGTGCCGGTCTGGAGGCGGGACATGTCGAGCAGATTGCCGACGAGGTGGTCGAGCCGGTCGGCGCCGTCCTCGATGCCCTCCAGCAGCTCGGCCTGGTCCTCCTCGGACCAGGCCACGTCGTCGGACCGCAAGCTCGACACGGCCGCCTTGATGCCGGCGAGCGGGGTCCGCAGATCGTGGCTCACGGCGGCCAGCAGGGCCGTACGGATGCGGTTGCCCTCGGCGAGCGCGCGGGCCTGGTCGGCCTCCTCCCGGAGGCGTCGGCGGTCCAGGACGACGGCGGCCTGCGCGGCGAACGCGGCCAGCACCCGGCGGTCGGAGGCGGGCAGCACCCGGCCGGTCAGCGCGAGGGCCATGTGGTCGCCGACCGGCATGTCCACATCGCCGTCCTCGGGCCGCTCCAGCGGCGCGCCCACGCCCACGCGGCCCGCGCAGGTCCAGGGGTCCACGTCGCTCCTGCGTTCCAGCAGCGCCACCGACTCCATGCCGAAGGTCTCCCGGACCCGCTCCAGGAGCGCCTCAAGGCTGGTCTCGCCGCGCAGCACACTGCCCGCGAGGAATGACAGGATCTCCGACTCGGCGCGCAGTCTGGCGGCCTGCTGGGTGCGTCTGGCGGCGAGGTCCACCACGGAGGCCACGGACACCGCGACACCGACGAAGATCGCGATGGCGACGATGTTCTTGGGGTCGGCGATGGTCATCCGGTGCAGCGGGGGCGTGTAGTAGTAGTTCAGCAGGAACGACCCGAGGGCCGCCGAGACCAGTGCCGGCAGCAGCCCGCCGAGCAGCGCCGCCGCCACCGTCAGCGACAGGAACAGCAGCATGTCGTTGGCGAGGCCGAGATGGATCGCGTTCAGCAGCAGCGCCAGCCCCACCGGCCCGGCCACACCGACCACCCATCCCGAGACGATCCGGGCCCGCCCGAGCCGGGCGCCCCGGGAGACGGGCAGCCCGCGCCCCTTGGCGACCTCCTCGTGGGTGACGATGTGCACGTCCAGGTCGGGCCCCGACTCGCGGGCGACCGTGGCGCCGACGCCGGGTCCGAAGACGTACTGCCAGGCCTTGCGGCGCGAGGAGCCGAGCACGATCTGCGTGGCGTTCACCCCGCGCGCGAAGTCGAGCAACGCGGCCGGGATGTCGTCGCCGACGACGTGATGGAAGGTTCCGCCGAGGTCCTCGGCGAGGGTCCGCTGGACGGCGAGTTCCTTCGGGGAGGCCGAGGTCAGGCCGTCGCTGCGGGAGATGTAGACGGCGAGCACCTCTCCGCCGGCCCCCTTCTCGGCGAGCCGGGCGGCCCGCCGGATCAGCGTCCGCCCTTCCGGACCACCCGTCAGCCCTACGACGATCCGCTCGCGTGAACCCCAGATCGCCGAGACCTGGTGTTCGCTGCGGTACTCCTGGAGGTACTCGTCGACCCGGTCGGCCACCCACAGGAGCGCCAACTCCCTTAGGGCGGTGAGATTTCCGGGCCGGAAGTAGTTGGAGAGCGCCGCGTCGACCTTGTCCGGCTTGTAGATGTTGCCGTGCGCCATCCGACGCCGTAGCGCCTGTGGCGACATGTCGACCAGCTCGATCTGGTCGGCGCGGCGGACGACCTCGTCCGGCACGGTCTCCTGCTGCCGTACTCCGGTGATCGACTCGACCACGTCCCCCAGGGACTCCAGGTGCTGGATGTTGACGGTCGACACCACGTCGATGCCGGCGGCCAGGAGCTCCTCGATGTCCTGCCAGCGCTTGGTGTTGCGGGAGCCCGGAATGTTGGTGTGGGCGAGTTCGTCCACCAGGGCGACGGCGGGGGCGCGGCGCAGGACGGCGTCGACGTCCATCTCGGTGAAGACGGTGTCCCGGTAGCCCAGCTCCACGCGCGGGACCTGCTCCAGGCCGTGCAGCATCACCTCGGTGCGGGCCCGGCCGTGGTGCTCCACGAAGGCGACGACGCAGTCGGTGCCCCGCTCCACCCTGCGGTGGGCCTCGGACAGCATGGCGTACGTCTTGCCGACGCCCGGTGCCGCACCGAGGTAGATCCGAAGCTTGCCGCGTCCCATGGGCCCCATTGTCTTCCCGTCACAGGTGTGCACGCAGCGTCGACTTTACGGCCAATAAGTCCGACAAATGGGACGGGTAAGGGATGAGGGGGTCGTCCTTGACGCAACCCTGATGCGCCGGTCGGAGCGCCCGCCGTCCGGCGGGGCTCGACGACGGGCCGTACGTCCGCCGCGCGGACCGTCAGCGCCTACGCCGAACCGCCGCACACCACCGACCCCGCACCGGCCGGCGCAGCACTCAGCGTTCGACGATCTCCCCGTCGCTCAGCTCCAGCACCCGGTCGGCCAGGTCGAGCAGGGTCGTGTCGTGGGTGGCGACGAGGGCCGTGACGTTCTCGCTGCGTACGACGGCCCGCAGCAGCTCCATGACGGCGTGACCGGTCTCCGCGTCGAGTTGGCCGGTCGGTTCGTCGGCGACGAGGAGGGCGGGGTTGTTGGCGAGGGCGCGGGCGAGGGCGACCCGCTGCTGCTGGCCGCCGGAGAGTTCGCCGGGGCGCTGGGTCGCGTGGTCGTCGAGGCCGACGAGGGAGAGCAGCAGCTCGACGCGTGCCTCGCGCTCGCGCGGGTCGGCCCGGCGCAGCCGCAGGGGTACGCCGACGTTCTCGGCGGCGGTGAGGATCGGGATCAGCCCGAAGGACTGGAAGACGAACCCGACCCGGTCCCGGCGCAGTTCGAGCAGCCCGGTCTCGCCGAGCCCGGCGAGGTCCTGCCCGTCCACGGTGACCCGGCCCCCGTCCGGCACGTCCAGGCCGCCCACGATGTTGAGGAGGGTGGTCTTCCCGGACCCGGAGCGCCCCTTGAGGGCGACCAGTTCCCCGCGCGGCACCTCGAAGGAGACCCCGCGCAGCGCGTGCACGGCGGCGACACCGTGGCCGTGGGACTTGTGGACGTTCTCGACGCGGACCATGGTGTCGGTCGCGACCTGGCTCATCTGTGCCCTCCCCATGTCCCCCGTGGACCGGGCGCCAGTATTCCCGTCGGGCGCCCGGTCGGACAACGGTTCGGTTCAGTTGGGGTTGTCGCCGTGCGTGAGGGTCTCCCAGGCCACGAAGAGGTTGTTGCTGCCCGCCGGGCGGTTGTTGAGGGTGAGGGTCTGGGTGTTGGTCATGGCGATGCCCAGACGGTTGTGCAGGGCGTTGTAGCCGACCTCGGTGACCGGTCCGAGGCCGAGGGTCAGCGACCCGCCGCACAGCCAGCTCGGTACGGCCGCGCCCAGTTGGTACTTGGCCTGGAACCCGAGCGCCTGCCGCAGCCGCTCGCCCACATCGGTGCCGTACAGGTCGGTGCCCTGGATCCGGCTCGTCTCGGCGACGTGCGAGATCGCGGAGATGCCGTACCCGGTGTGGGTGAGGTCGCGGCAGGTCTCCTGGGTGAGTCCGGTGACGAAGGTGGACTGGCCCTGCCAGTAACTGACGATCTTCGCGGTGGTGTTGAGGTTCTGGCTGGGCACGGTCTTCGGCACGCTGCCGTCGGAGGCGAGGTAGATGTAGGCCGCGGTGCGGGTCCGGAAGATCGCCATGGCCTTGTCGTACGACGTCTTGTCCTCCAGGAAGACGGAGATGCCGATCGCGGCGTCCATCATCGACAACTCCCAGTTCCCGTTGGAATTGGAGCCGTTGATGATCTCGGGCAGGTAGACGGTGCGCAGCATGGTGGCGAAGCGGGCCGAGTTGGTCCACGTCCCGGTGTACGTGTACTTGATGATCTCGGCGGCCTTGGGCCAGGAGGAGCCGGCCCAGCCGGTCTGCAGGGGCGCGTTGCTGTTGGTGTGGCTGGTGATCGTGGCCGACCAGGCGTCCATGATCTCGATGGCCTTCTGGGCGTAGCGCGCGTCCTTGGTGATGTACCAGGCGAGCGCGTCGGTGTAGGCCGCTATCGCGTCCTCGCGTTCGTCGGTGCAGCCGTAGTTGGGGTTGGAGTACGAGCCGCACTCGACGACGGCTCTGGGCTTCGGGGTGCGGGTCAGGCTCGCGTAGGAGCTGGCCATCATCTGGTCGTAGGCGCCCTTCCAGGGCTGGGCGCCGGCGAGGACCTCGGTGCGGGCGAAGTCCAACTGGCTTCTGGAGACGTCCACTCCGGGGTGGACGAAGGTGGCGGGGGCCGCCTGGGCGGCGAGGCCGGGCTGGGCGAAGAAGAAGCCCAGGACCAGGGCGGTGACGACGGAGAGCAGGGCAGCGCGGCGCACGGTGACTCCGTTCTCGTAAGTTCTCCCATGTTCTCGTATATGAACAAGGAGCACCCTCATGAACATGGGCGTTGAGCCGAGACCATAGGTACGGACCAATGGGCCGTCAAGAGTGCGCGCACGACGAAGGGCCGCACCCCGGGGAGGGGTACGACCCTTTCGTGGCTGTCTGTTCCGGCTAGCGGACCTCGGTGATCTCCGGTCCGCGCTGCAACTGGCCCATGCCGCCGGAGAAGCGGGAACCCGCCTCCTCCTGCTGGACGCCCTCGGGAACCATCTGGGCGTCGTTCGGCAGCTTCAGGACGATCGGGTCGCGGGGCGCCATCGGGCCCTCGCCGCGCACAACGACCGTGTCCCGGAAGATCTGCTCCAGCAGACCGGCCGCCTGCGGCTGCACCGCGCCCTGCCCGGAGATCACCCCGCGCAGGAACCAGCGCGAACCGTCCACACCGACGAACCGCACCACCTGGAAACCGCCCGTGCCGTCCGGCAGTTGCACCGGAACCTGCGCGCGCAGCTCCCAGCCCAGCGGCCCCTCGACCTCGTCGACGATGCCGCCCTGCTGGGTGATGCCGCTGGCGATCTCCTCGCGGACCTCACCCCAGATGCCCTCGCGCTTGGGGGCGGCGAAGGCCTGCAACTGGATGGCACTGTCCTTGAGGACCACGGTGGCGGCGACGATCGCGTCGCCCGCGACCTCGACCCGCAACTCCATGCCGTCGACTCCCGGCACGAACAGACCGCCCAGATCCACCCGGCCCTCGGCGGGGTCGCCGACCTCCGAGTCGTCCCAGGGTCCGTCGGGGCGGGGCTCCGGTTCGAGCCTCACGCGCTCGACCGCTGCTTCGTCCGCCTCAGTGTCGACGTCGTCGACGACCTGCTCGGCCTCGCTCGCCGCGTCCTCGGCGGCAGTGCCCTTCTTGCGACGTCCGAACACGTCACTGTCCTTCCCGGTCGGATACGACCGAAGCGTATCGATTCCCACCCGTGGTGCCGCCCACGGCGGAGTGACCGCCGGTGGACCCGAAGCCCCCCTCGGCCCGCGCCGAATCGGGAAGCTCCGCGACCTCCTGGAAGCGGACCCTCTCGACCTGCTGGACGACCAACTGGGCAATCCGGTCGAAGCGCTCGAACCGTACCGACTCATGCGGGTCGAGATTCACCACGATCACCTTGATCTCCCCACGGTACCCGGCATCAACCGTCCCCGGGGCATTCACGAGGGCGACACCGCAGCGGGCGGCGAGCCCAGAACGAGGGTGCACGAAGGCCGCATACCCCTCCGGAAGAGCGATAGACACCCCCGTGGGCAGTACGGCCCGCTCCCCCGGCTTCAGTTCCCGGCTCTCGGTGGTCCGCAGATCGGCTCCCGCGTCGCCGGGATGCCCGTACGACGGAAGCGGTACGTCCGGCTCGACGCGGCGGATCAGCACATCCAGGGAGGTACGGCTCACGGATTCACCTCGAAGGCACGGGTACGCCGGACCTGGTCCGGGTCGTCCATGGCGGCCCGGATCTCCTGCGGGCGGCCGTTGTCGATGAAGTGGTCGACCTTCACCTCGATGAAGAGCGCGTCGGCGCGCACCGCCACGGGCCCGTCGGGGGCGCCGATGCGTCCGGTGGCGGTCGAGTAGATCTTGCGGCCGGCCACGGCCGTCACCTCGGCCTCCAGGTACAGCACGGTGTCCACGGGAACGGGCCGCACGAAGTCGGTCTCCAGGCGTCCGGTCACCGCGATCGTCCGCAGCAGCCAGTTGAGCGAGCCCAGGGTCTCGTCCAGCGCGCTGGCGAGCACTCCGCCGTGCGCGAGGCCCGGGGCGCCCTGGTGGGCGGCCCGCACGGTGAACTCGGCGGTGATCGTCACGCCCTCACCGGCCCGCGCCGCCAGGTGCAGCCCGTGCGACTGGTCGCCGCCACATCCGAAACACTGTTCGTAGTGCGCACCGAGCAGCTCACCCGGCGCGGGCGCGTCGGGGTGCCGCACCGGTTTCACGGCGTCGGACGGAGGCTTCAGAGCCGGGGAAGTACCACTCACAGCCGCAGACCTTACCCGCGCGTCGGTAGGTTCCAGACACCGTGCCAAGCTTGGCTTCATGCAGCTCTCCGCCTCCCCCTACGACGAGCGCCTCACAGCACCCCGTTCGTGGTGGTTCATCTCGTTCCTGGTGGGTGTCTCCTTCGCCCTGATCCTGCTGCCCTTCGGCACCCTGCCGCTGCTCGGCGGCCTGGTCGGCGGCACCGCGGCCGCGTCCGTCATGGCCAGTTCCTACGGCTCGCTCCGCATCCGGATCGTGGGCGACTCGCTGATCGCCGGCGAGGCGAAGATCCCGCTGACGGCCCTGGGCGAGGCGGAGGTCCTGGACGCCGAGGAGGCGCGCGCCTGGCGCACCTACAAGGCCGACACCCGCGCCTTCCTGCTGCTGCGCTCCTACATCCCCCGGGCCCTGCGCGTCAAGGTCACCGACCCGGACGACCCGACGCCGTACCTGTATCTGTCGACGCGCGAGCCGGAGCGCCTGGCGGAGGCACTGAAGGCGGCCCGGACGGCGGTCCAGGACAAGGCCTAGCCGCCGAGTTCCTTCGGGATCTCGCCCACCCGGATCGGGTCCACCGGGGGCTCCAGGGGCGGGAGTTCAGGCAGCGCGTCCCAGGGGACCTGGGCCTTGCGCAGGTCCTTGCGGATGCGTTCGGCGAGCTTCTTGGTGTCCCGGCGGTTCATGACCGCTCCGACCGCGGCGCCGACCATGAAGGGCATCAGGTTCGGCAGGTCGCGGACCATGCGTTTCATGATCTGCTGGCGCAGCTCTCGCTTCATGTGGCCGTTCAGGGCCGCGCTCATGGTCGACGGTTTGGTCACGTCGATGCCGCGCTCCCCGGACCAGGAGTTCAGGTACGCGACGCTGCGCTGTCGGAGGTCGCCGGGCGGACGGACGCCGTAGACCTCGTGGAGTTCGGCGATCAGCTTCAGCTCGATCGCGGCGACGCCGGTGATCTCGGCGGCCAGTTCGGTGGGCATCGCGGGCGGTACTGGCAGCATCGCCGCAGCACCGACGCCGGCGCCGACGGTCGAGGTCGCGTTGGCCGCGCCCGAGACCAGTTTGTCGGCGAGCTGTTCGGGGCCGAGGCCCGGGAACTGCCGCCGTAGCGCCGCGAGGTCCCGTACGGGGATCCGCGGGGCTATCTCGATGATCCGGTCGGCGAGGTACGCCAGACCGGCCCTGGCCCGGCTGCCGCCCTTACGGACGCCTTCCCTGGCCTTGTCCCGGATCACCGCCGCCCGTCGTTTGGCGACGGGGGCGGCTGCGGGAACGTCGGCGGGCACCGGGAGGTCAGCCCGGTCGGCCGCCGGTTCGAGCGAGGCTGATCCCTGTTCGGATGAGCCCCGCTCGTCGTCACGCGCGCCATGAGGACCGTAGGCCGGTCCTTCGTCCGCTCCCGGCTGGAGGGAGCGGCGCTTCCAGGGTGGGGTCGAGCCAGTCACGGCCGACCCCTCCTCAGTCGCAGTCGCGGCAGATCGGCTGGCCGTTCTTCTCGCGGGCCAGTTGGCTGCGGTGGTGCACCAGGAAGCAGCTCATGCAAGTGAACTCGTCCTGCTGCTTGGGCAGCACCCGGACGGCCAGCTCTTCGTTCGAGAGGTCCGCTCCGGGCAGTTCGAGGCCTTCGGCGGCCTCGAATTCGTCGACGTCCACTGCGGAAGTCGACTTGTCGTTCCGACGGGCCTTGAGCTCTTCAAGGCTGTCCGAGTCGACGTCGTCGTCGGTCTTGCGTGGGGTGTCGTAATCCGTTGCCATGTCGCTCTCCCCCTCTGGGTGTCTGCGGTGTCTCCAGCGCACGTAACGCGTGAGAGGCCGGACTTGTGCCCGACCTGAGGCGGAGATTTTGCCTCACATCAAGGTCTGTTACTCAATCGACACCCAACCGGACCCCTCAAGAGTGATCGGCTTGGATGGCGAAGGGGACCGTACACGGTCCTCATGCCGCTCTTCAAAGGCACCTCATCGTGTACTTCCCGTGATCAAGACCCCCGAAAACCCGGATTTTCCCGGCTTTCCGACAGGGTGCATGATCACGGAGAGTAGATGGCCTGAAAATCGCGCTTGTGATCGATCACACACGAGACTGCCGGAGGAGCGGCCAGAAAATTCCGCGCAAAGCGAACATCCTCGTGTGTCGGCGACATGATCTCAGATGGGCAGGGTGACTCGCATCACGAGCCCACCCCCGTCCCGAGGCTGGGCCGAGATATGGCCGCCGTGAGCGCGCGCCACGGACCGCGCGATCGACAGCCCCAGGCCCACACCCTTGTCGCTGCCCGTTCGCTCCGTACGGAGCCGTCTGAAGGGCTCGAAGAGGTTGTCGATCTCGTACGCCGGGACCACCGGACCCGTGTTCGAGACGACCAGCACCGCATGACCGTGCTGAACCTCGGTGGTGACCTCGACCCAGCCCTCCTCCGGCACGTTGTACCGCACCGCGTTCTGCACCAGGTTCAGGGCGATGCGCTCCAGGAGGACGCCGTTGCCCTGGACGACCGCGGGCTTGCGCTCGCCGGTGATGACCACATTCCTGCCCCTCGCCTCCGCGTGCACCTGGTCGACGGCCTGCTCGGCGACCTCGGCGAGATCCACGGGCTTGCGCTCGACGATCTGGTTGTCACTGCGGGCGAGCAGCAGCAGACCCTCCACGAGCTGCTCGCTGCGCTCGTTGGTGGCCAGCAGCGTCTTGCCGAGCTGCTGGAGCTCGACCGGGGCGCCGGGATCGGACAGATGCACTTCCAGGAGCGTGCGGTTGATCGCCAGCGGGGTGCGCAGCTCGTGCGACGCGTTCCCCACGAAGCGCTGCTGGGCGGTGAAGGCCCGCTGCAGCCGGTCCAGCATCTCGTCGAAGGTGTCCGCGAGTTCCTTGAGCTCGTCGTCCGGGCCGTCCAGCTCGATCCGGCGGGACAGGTCCGAGCCGGCCACCGCGCGGGCGGTCCGGGTGATCCGGCCCAGCGGGGACAGCACCCGGCCCGCCATCGCGTACCCGAAGGCGAAGGCGATGATCGCGAGGCCGAGCAGGGCCAGCAGCGAGCGGCTGAGCAGGTCGTCCAGAGCGTGCTGCCGCTGCTCGTTGACACACTCGTTCATCGCGTTGTTCATCTCGGTCGCCGACGGCTGCGACGGGAAGTTGCAGGTCTTGCTGCTCACCGAGCCTTCGAGGATCTTGAACGGCAGATCACTGCCCACGTTCAGCGCGTGCGCGGCCAGCAGATAGATGATCGACAGCAGCAGGATGCCGGCGATCAGGAACATGCCGCCGTACAACAGCGTGAGCCTTATACGGATGGTCGGACGCAGCCAGGGAAAGGGCGGTTCGGGCCTTCTGGGGTCCCACGTGGGCTTCGGGGGCGCCTGGGGAGGCGCGGGGGTCGTGGCCACAGTGGATCAGATCCGGTAGCCGGAGCCGGGGACGGTGACGATGACCGGGGGCTCACCGAGCTTGCGGCGCAGGGTCATCACGGTGACACGGACGACGTTGGTGAACGGGTCCGTGTTCTCGTCCCACGCCTTCTCCAGGAGCTGCTCCGCGGAGACGACGGCGCCCTCGCTGCGCAGCAGCACCTCCAGGACGGCGAACTCCTTGGGCGCGAGCTGGACTTCCTTGCCGTCCCGGAACACCTCGCGGCGGTTCGGGTCGAGCTTGATGCCGGCGCGCTCCAGAACGGGCGGCAGCGGCACGCTCGTACGGCGTCCGAGCGCACGCACGCGTGCCGTCAGCTCGCTGAACGCGAAGGGCTTGGGCAGATAGTCGTCGGCGCCGATCTCCAGGCCCTCGACACGGTCGCTGACATCGCCGGACGCGGTCAGCATCAGCACGCGGGTGGGCATCCCCAGCTCGACGATCTTGCGGCACACGTCGTCGCCGTGCACGAGCGGGAGGTCGCGGTCGAGGACGACCACGTCGTAGTCGTTGACGCCGATGCGCTCCAGGGCGGCCGCACCGTCGTACACGACGTCGACGGCCATGGCCTCCCGGCGCAGTCCGGTGGCCACCGCATCGGCGAGCAGTTGCTCGTCCTCGACGACGAGTACGCGCACGTCGCTTGTCCTTCCTCTGTCCACCCGCGTAGCGCGCCTCGGCGCACGCGGGCAGGGTCTTCGTGGCTGTGTTGCCTCCATCCTGCCCTTTTCGGCCATAAGTCGGCTGTAAGGCGGCCGAGCGCGAGATGAAGGTCAGGTATGAGGCCCGGGAATGCGGGATTTTCTCGGCGGGTTGAGGTTTCCACGGAAGGAAGCGGGGGGAGGACGGCTTTACACCCCGCGATCACGCTCTGCACGTGGCAAGCCACCTTGTGGTACGTCCAACCGCTTCCGCAGAGCGGGCGTGGGTGTCCGGCACCGTCGCCGCCCAGCCAGGGCAGCGCTGGGCACCCCATCCGCAGACGTGATCGCCCCTTCCGAACGGCACACCCCCGTGCCACCCGACCCACGACCCAGGACGAGGGGGCGCAGCATGGACGCATTCACCGCAGGACTTCTGCAGCGCATAAGGGCGACCGAGACCGACCTGACGCGGGCTCGCGACGAGGGCGACGACTTCCTCGTCGAGGTGGAACAGGCCGAGCTCGACGACCTGCGCCGCCTCGCCGCCGACCACGGTGTGGAGGTCGGCGCGACGAGCGTCTGATCAGCGCGTACAGCAGGGCAGCAGGGCCTCGGCGAATCCAGCGCCGGGGCTTTGTTGTTTTTTACGGGCCGGGCCGGTGTTGATCAGGCGCAGTCGCGCGCACCTCTATTGGTTCGGTCGCCTTCGGGGCGCTCTCACGGCCGGCGCGTGGGGAGAGTGGGAGTTGGTGGGCCCTCACCGTTGGTTTTGGTGGTCGTCAGTCGTGCCACGCACCGAAGTCCTCCAGGAGGCGCTGCAGGGGCTCGAACACTCCAGGGGTGCCCGCGATCGCCAGATCGCGTGCGGGGCGCTCTCCGGGGCGTCCACCGGTCAGGGCGCCTGCCTCGCGGGCGATCAGGTCGCCTGCGGCCAGGTCCCAGGGGTTCAGGCCGCGTTCGTAGAAGGCGTCGAGGCGGCCCGCGGCCACGTCGCACAGGTCGACCGCGGCGGAGCCTCCGCGCCGGATGTCGCGCAGCAGCGGGATCAACTGCCGGGCCACGTCGGCCTGGTGGGAGCGGACCTCGGTGACGTAGTTGAAGCCGGTCGAGACCAGGGCCTGGTCCAGGGGCGGTGCGGGGCGGCAGGCGAGCCGGCGTTCGCCCTCCCAGGTGCCCGTGGCCCACGCTCCGCCGCCGAGTACGGCGTGGAAGGTCTCGCCGCGCATCGGGACGGCGACGACCCCGGCGACGGTCTCGCCGTGCAGCTCGGCCGCGATGGAGACGGACCAAGTGGGCAGTCCGTAGAGGTAGTTGACCGTGCCGTCGAGCGGGTCGATGACCCAGCGGACGCCGCTGGTGCCGTCGGCGGAGGTGCCCTCCTCGCCCAGGAAGCCGTCGTCGGGGCGGTGCTCGGAGATCAGGTCGGTGATCAGCTTCTCCGCCGCGATGTCCATCTCGGTGACGACGTCGATGGGGCTGGACTTGGTGGCGGCGACCGCGAGGTCGGCCGGGCGGCCGTCCCGCAGCAGCGCGCCGGCCTTGTGAGCGGCCTCCTGGGCGAGTGCGAGCAGGTCCTGGTGCAGGGGGTCGGTCACGGCGCTCCTCATGCGTAGGGGCTGTCGGCGCCCGCGGCGGCGGGGCGGGGGGCGCGGGCCGGGCAGCAGCCCACCGGGCAGAGGTCGTGGCTCGCGCCGAGGGCGCCCAGGGCGCAGGGTGTGGGCTGCTGCCCGCTCTCGGCGGCTGCGCGCTCCAGGACGAGTTCGCGGATCGCGGCGGCGAAGCGCGGGTCGGCACCGACGGTGGCCGAGCGGCGCACCGGCAGGCCCAGCTCCCCGGCCTTGGCGGTGGCCTCCGTGTCGAGGTCGTAGAGGACCTCCATGTGGTCGGAGACGAAGCCGATGGGTGCCATGACGACCGCGGGGACGCCGGCCGCTTGGCGCTCCTCCAGGTGGTCGCAGATGTCGGGCTCCAGCCACGGGATGTGCGGGGCTCCGGAGCGGGACTGGTAGACGAGTTGCCAGGGGTGGTCGACGCCGGTGCGCTCGCGGACGGCGTCGGCGATCAGCCGGGCCACGTCCAGGTGCTGCGCGACGTACGCCCCGCCGTCGCCGTGGTGCTCGACCGGGCCGGAGCTGTCGGCCGAGGCGGTCGGGATGGAGTGGGTCGAGAAGGCGAGGTGTGCGCCGTCCCGGACGTCCTCGGGGAGGTCGGCGAGAGAGTCGAGCACGCCGTCGATCATCGGCTCCAGGAAGCCCGGGTGGTTGAAGTAGTGGCGCAGCTTGTCGACCTTGGGGAGGTCAAGGCCCTCGGCCTCCAGGGCGGCCAGGGAGTCGGCGAGGTTCTCGCGGTACTGGCGGCAGCCGGAGTACGAGGCGTAGGCGCTGGTGGCCAGGACGAGGATGCGGCGGCGGCCGTCGGCGACCATCTCGCGCAGGGTGTCCGTCAGGTACGGGGCCCAGTTGCGGTTGCCCCAGTAGACCGGCAGGTCCAGGCCGTGGTCGGCGAAGTCCTTGCGGAGGGCGTCCAGGAGGGCGCGGTTCTGGTCGTTGATGGGGCTGACCCCGCCGAACAGGAAGTAGTGCTGCCCCACTTCCTTGAGGCGTTCCTTGGGGATGCCTCGCCCACGCGTCACGTTCTCCAGGAACGGAACCACGTCGTCCGGGCCTTCGGGTCCGCCGAACGAGAGCAGGAGCAGGGCGTCGTAGGGGGTGGCATCGAGCGCGTCTGGCATGCGTCCGATCCTGCCACCCGGCACTGACAGCCGGGTAACGGCGGGGTGCCGGGTCGCGATCCGGGGGCTTCCGGACAGGTGCGTCGTGGTCACCCCTCTCGTAAGCTGTATCAGCCGTATTCGCACCTTACTGAGCCGCCACCGCGCCTTTCCGACCGGAGACACCCGTGCCCAGCCCCTACCGCGCCCTGTTCGCCGCCCCAGGCTCCAAGGGTTTCTCCACCGCGGGGTTTCTCGGCCGGATGCCCTTGTCGATGATGGGCATCGGCGTGGTCACGATGATCTCCCAGATCGACGGGCGCTACGGGCTCGCGGGCGCGCTGTCGGCCACCATCGCGATGGCCGCCGCCGCGATCGGGCCGCGGATCTCCCGGTGGGTCGACCAGTTCGGGCAGCGGCGGGTGCTGCGCCCGGCGACGCTCGTCGCGCTGGCCGCGGCGGCCGGGCTACTGCTGGCCGCCCGCTTCGGGTGGCCGGACTGGGTGCTGTTCGTGTGCGCCGCGGGCATCGGATCGGTGCCGAGCCTGGGTGCGATGGTCCGGGCGCGCTGGGCGGCCGTGTACCGGGGCACCCCGCAGTTGCACACCGCGTACTCCTTCGAGTCCGTGGTGGACGAGGTGTGCTTCATCTTCGGGCCGATCATCTCCATCGGACTGTCCACGGCGTGGTTCCCGGAGGCCGGTCCGCTGCTGGCCGCCGGCTTCCTGGCGGTCGGTGTCTTCTGGCTGACGGCCCAGCGCGCCACCGAGCCCGCCCCGCACCCGCGCGTGCGGGGCGTCGACGGCGGCGGCTCGGCGCTGCGGGCGGCCGGTCTCCAGGTCCTGGTGGTCACGTTCGTGGCGACGGGGGCGATCTTCGGGGCGGTCGACGTGGTCACCGTCGCGTTCGCCGACGAGCGGGGCCACAAAGGCGGCGCCAGTGTGGTGCTCGCCCTGTATGCGGCGGGCTCCTGCACGGCTGGTGTCGTGTTCGGTCTGATGCGCGTCCGGGGAGTCCCAGAACGACGGTGGCTACTGGGCATATGCACGATGGCCGTGAGTATGATCCCCCTCCTACTGGTCGGAAACTTGCCGCTTCTGGCCGTGGCGCTGTTCCTTGCGGGCCTGTCCATCGCACCCACGATGATCACGACGATGTCCCTCATAGAAGAGCACGTACCTCGCGCGAAGCTCACCGAGGGCATGACCTGGGTGAGCACCGGCCTGGCGGTCGGGGTCTCGCTCGGCTCGTCCGTCGCCGGCTGGGTGATCGACGCGGCCGGCGCGCGGGCCGGGTACGGGGTTCCGGTCGTCGCCGGTGCCGTCGCGGTCGCGGTCGGTTTCCTCGGGTACCGCCGGCTCAGCAGACCGGCGCCGGGTCGGGGAGGCACCGTTGAGCACCACAACGAGCGCGAGGAACGGCACGTGGCGTAACTGGGGCGGCACGGTCGCGTCCCGGCCCGCGCGAGAGGTCACGCCCGCCTCCGTGGAGGAACTGGCGGCGGCCGTACGGAAGGCCGGTGAGGACGGTCTGACGGTGAAGGCCGTGGGCACCGGGCACTCCTTCACGTCGATCGCCGCCACCGACGGTGTGTTGATCCGCCCTCAACTCTTGACCGGCATCCGCAACATTGATCGCGATGCCATGACGGTCACGGTGGAGGCGGGCACCCCGCTCAAGAGAGTCAACATGGTTCTCGCGCGGGAGGGCCTGTCGCTCACGAACATGGGCGACATCATGGAGCAGACGGTGTCGGGCGCGACCAGCACCGGCACGCACGGCACCGGCCGCGAGTCGGCCTCGATAGCCGCCCAGATCAGGGGACTTGAGCTGGTGACGGCGGACGGCTCAGTGCTCACCTGCTCCGAGAAGGAGAACCCAGATGTCTTCGCGGCCGCCCGGATCGGCCTCGGCGCCCTCGGCATCATCACCGCGATCACCTTCGCCGTGGAGCCCGTCTTCCTGTTGACGGCCCGTGAGGAGCCGATGACCTTCGACGAGGTCACCGGTCGCTTCGACGAACTCTGGGCCGAGAACGAGCACTTCGAGTTCTACTGGTTCCCGCACACCGGCAGCACCAACACCAAGCGCAACAACCGCAGCGCCGGCCCGGAGCAACCCGTGCGCCCGGTCGCCGGCTGGTTCGAGGACGAGTTTCTCTCCAACGGCGTCTTCCAGGTGGTCCAGTGGGTCGGCCGCGCGGTGCCCGGTACGGTGCCCGCGATCGCGCAGGTCTCCAGCAAGGCGCTGTCCGCGCGGACCTACACCGACATCCCGTACAAGGTCTTCACCTCGCCGCGCCGGGTGCGCTTCGTGGAGATGGAGTACGCCGTCCCGCGCGAGGCCCTCGTCGAGACCCTGCGCGAGCTGAAGGCCATGGTCGACCGGTCCGACCTGCGGATCAGCTTCCCCGTCGAGGTGCGTACCGCCCCAGCCGACGACATCACGCTCTCCACGGCCTCCGGGCGCGACAGCGCGTACATCGCCGTCCACATGTTCAAGGGCACGCCCTATCAGGCGTACTTCACCGCCGCCGAGCGCATCCTCACCGCGCACGAGGGCCGCCCGCACTGGGGCAAGGTGCACACCAGGGACGCGGAGTACTTCGCCGGGATCTACCCGCGCTTCGGCGAGTTCACGGCGCTGCGGGACCGGCTGGACCCCGACCGGCGGTTCCAGAACGACTACTTGCGGCGGGTGTTGGGCCAGTAGCCGACGCGCCGGGCGCAGCCGAACCCAATGTTTCCGTTTCCGGCTATTGCGTGACGTACGCCACTTTCAAGATCGCCCGACCCCGCCCCGGGGCGCCAAGTCCCACCCAGCAGAGGAAGTTGGGCGGCGTGCCAATCCACGCACGTGGTCCAAATGGAGTACTGTTGCGAGCCCTGGGTCCGGTCTCCCGCCAGGGCGTCCGCGGCCTTATGGACCGCCCAGAAGGGGCCAGTTGCACAGGGTGACGTAGTTGGTCACTTAGCGTTGCGAATAGGTAACCGTGCCATAACGGCGAGCCGGGGCCCATGCCCGACACGCCGGGCAACTCGGCAAGGTTGTGGCAGGCTGCACCCGGGCAGGCCACACTCGACTAGCGGAAGCAGCGACGCACGTGACGTCGGCAGGCACCACCCGGGAGGTCCCCATGCCCGAACTGCGTGTCGTGGCCGTCTCTAACGACGGCACACGGCTGGTGCTGAAGGCTGCGGACAGCACGGAGTACACGCTTCCGATTGACGAGCGTCTGCGCGCCGCCGTACGCGGCGACCGTCCCCGCCTCGGCCAGATCGAGATCGAGGTGGAGAGCCATCTCCGCCCCCGAGACATTCAGGCGCGTATACGTGCCGGCGCCTCCGCCGAGGAGGTCGCCCAGCTCGCCGGCATCCCCGTCGACCGGGTGCGCCGCTTCGAGGGCCCGGTCCTCGCGGAGCGTGCCTTCATGGCCGAGCGGGCCCGGAAGACTCCGGTCCGCCGCCCCGGCGAGAACGCGGGGCCCCAGCTCGGCGAGGCCGTCCAGGAACGGCTGACGCTGCGCGGTGCCGAGAAGGACACCGTCCAGTGGGACTCCTGGCGCCGCGACGACGGCACCTGGGAGGTCCTGCTGGTCTACCGGGTCGCGGGCGAGCCCCACTCCGCGAGCTGGACGTACGACCCGCCCCGGCGGCTCGTGCAGGCCGTCGACGACGAGGCGCGCTCGCTGATCGGTGAGTCCGACGACCTCGCCGCGACCCCCGAACCCAGCTTCCCGTTCGTCCCGCGCATCGCCCGGTTGCCCCGCGACCGGCCGATGGACCGTGCCCTGGAGCGCCCGGAGCGTCCCGCGCTGCCGTCGCCCGAGCCGGTCGAGGAGAGCGAGCGCGACTCGCTGACCAGCCTCCTGGAGGCGGTACCGAGCTTCCGCGGCGACATGGTGGTCCCCGAGCGCCCCGCGGAGCCCCCGGAAGAGCCCGTCGTGGAACCGGAGGAGGAGGAGCCTCCGGCGCCCGCCGCCTCGGCCGGTTCGGCCTACGCGGATGTGCTCATGCCCCGGTCCGTCGGCGCCCACCGCGACCGTCTGATCGGCTCCACCGACCGCCAGGCAGAGGCGGACGGCGTCCGTCCGGGCCGTAGAGCGGCGGTGCCGAGCTGGGACGAGATCGTGTTCGGGACGCGAAGGAAGAAGCAGGAGTAGCGGTCCGTCGTACGAGGAGAAGGGCCCGGGCCGGTGTCGGCCGCGGGCCCTTTCCCGTCGTCTCCTACGGCCGCTACTGCGGGTCGGGGCCGACGGCGACCGGCCGCTCCGGGTCCGAGGACCACTCCGACCAGGAACCGACATACAGCCCGGCCGGGATTCCGGCCACCGCCAGCGCCAGCACCTCGTGGGCGCCCGAGACGCCCGAGCCGCAGTACACGCCGACGCCCGTTCCCTCCGTAGCGCCAAGGGACTTGAAGCGGGCGGCCAACTCCTCCGCGGGGAGGAAGCGGCCGTCGGGGCCCACGTTCTCGTTGGTCGGCGCGGACAGCGCGCCCGGGATGTGGCCGCCCACCCTGTCGATCGGCTCGACCTCGCCCCGGTAACGCTCCCCCGCGCGGGCGTCGAACAGGACTCCGCTGCGGGCCAGTGCGGCGGCTCCATCGGCGTCCAGGAGGGGTAGGGCACCCGGTTCCGGGGTGAAGTCGCCCTCGGCCGGCGCCGGTGCGTCCGTCTCCAGGGACCCCTCCCAGGAGGGAAGGCCGCCGTCGAGCACCCGCACGTCCGGGTGACCCGTCCAGCGCAGCAGCCACCACGCGCGGGCCGCCGCCCAGCCCTGGCCGCCGTCGTACACGACGACCGGTCGGCCCCTCGACACGCCCGCGCGGCGCATCGCGGCGCCGAACCGCGCGAGGTCGGGCAGGGGGTGCCGGCCGCGTGGACCGGGGGCCGAGGCCAGCTCCTTGTCCAGGTCCACATAGACGGCACCGGGGAGATGCCCGGTCGCGTACGCGGCGTGTCCGTCGAAGGGCGGCTCACCGGCCGCCTTCGCGACGCTGAGCTGCCAGCGGATGTCGAGCAGCACCGGCGGGTTCGTGCCGGTCAGATCGTTCGCCAGTTCGGAGGCGGAAATGATGGCGTTCATGGCCCCCATCCTTGCGCAAGGGGTGGCCGCCGCGCCCAGGTCCGACTACTCTGCTCGGCCGGACAGCCTCGATCACGAGGCGTACGGGATCGAGCACATGCTGTACAGCCGATGGACACCCCGTGGCAATCATCCGGAAACGGACGAGAGGCCGCAGACCGGCCATCCTCCCTACGTGAGCCGCCCGTCGACGGCGCGGCCGGGGCACGCCCCGCCACGGGGAGTGCGAGCATCGGCACGGAGCGTGTACGCGGCTGCGGCACGCGGATCCGCAGAGCGGAAGCGACACGGCCACCGCGAGGGGCCGAGGAGAAGGTGACGATGACCGAGGCACGGGCGTCGGCCGGCCTGAACGGCGACACGCACACTCGGCGTACGCAGGGCACACCCTGCTGGGTGAGTCTGATGGTGCACGGGATGGCCACGACTCAGGAGTTCTACGGGGAGTTGTTCGGTTGGGAGTTCCAACCCGGCCCCCATCAGCTCGGCCCCTACGTGCGGGCCCTGCTCGACGGGCAGGAGGTGGCGGGCATCGGCCAACTGCCGGCGGACCGGCACCTGCCCATCGCCTGGACGCCGTATCTCGCCTCGGACGACGTGGACCAGACGGCCGAGACGGTACGGATGTGCGGCGGCACGGTCGGGGTGGGGCCCCTGGAGGCGGAAGAGGCCGGCCGCCTGGCGATCGGCTCCGACCCCTCGGGCGCGGTGTTCGGCATCTGGCAGGCCGCGGCACACCTCGGCACGAGCATCACGGGCGTCCCCGGCACACCCGCCTGGAACGAACTGCTGACCTTCGAGACCGAGAGCGTCGCCAAGTTCTACGGGGCGGTCTTCGGCTATGAGGAGCGGCCGGTGGGACCCGCCGACTTCGACTACGTCACCCTGCACCTGGACGGCCACCCGGTCGCCGGCATCCACGGCGTGGGCACCGCCCTCCCCCGCGACCGGGGCCCGCACTGGATGACGTACTTCGAGGTCGCCGAGACGGACGAGGCCCTACGCCGGATCATCGACCTCGGCGGCCACCCGCTCACCCCGCCCCACGACAGCCCCTACGGCCGCGTGGCGACGGCGAGCGACCCCGAGGGCGCGATGTTCTCGGTGATCCAGAGTCCGCGGTAGTCGTACGCCCTAGGCCGACGTCATCGGCAGCACGTCCGGGGACAGGGCCGCCGCATGTGCCGTGGCCGCTGTCATGCGGCGGCGGTGGTGGCGGCGGCACAGGACCTCGTAGCCGATGGCCTCCGCCTGGTTGACGTCGCCGACGACGACCTGGGCGCCCTCGACGACCATCTCGCCGCCTATCGTGCGGGCGTTGTGGGTGGCGCGGGCGCCGCACCAGCACAGGGCCTCGACCTGGAGGACCTCCACGCGGTCGGCGAGTTCGACCAGGCGCTGGGAGCCGGGAAAGAGCTTGGAGCGGAAGTCGGTCGTGATGCCGAAGGCGTAGACGTCGAGGCTCAGGTCGTCGACCACGCGCGCGAGTTGGTCGATCTGCACCGGCGCCAGGAACTGTGCCTCGTCGGCGATGACGTAGTCCGCGCGGCCGCCCCGGGAGAGGTGGTCGACGACGTACGCGTACAGGTCCTGCTCGTCCTCGACCTCCACCGCGTCGGTGACCAGGCCGAGGCGTGAGGAAAGCTTTCCCTCGCCCGCGCGGTCGTCCCGGGTGAAGATCATCCCCGCCAGTCCGCGCGCCGAGCGGTTGTGCTCGATCTGGAGCGCCAGGGTCGACTTCCCGCAGTCCATCGTTCCGGAGAAGAACACCAGCTCGGGCATGGGGAGTTGAGCACCTTTCGGCGGAGAAGGGGACAGTGGGGCTTCAGGAGCGTACTTCGAGCAGGGGGACCAACTGCTCGGCAGGGGTCATCGAACCGTGGTTGCCGACCATCGCCGACTCCTTCGGCTCCCGCTCGGAGGCGATGATCAGAACGTCGTCCCTGGCGGCCGCGATCACGTCGCCGAGGCGGTCGTAAACACGCTCGTCGATGTGCGGGCCGAACCAGCCCGCCGCGATCGCCTCGTCCCGCGAGGCCACCCAGAACTGCTCGCCGAGCACCTCGCGCCAGCAGGTCAGCACGTCGCTCTCGGCGCCCCGCACCGCGTAGACATGGCGCGCCCGGCCCTCACCGCCCAGCAGGGCGACCCCGGCGCGCAGCTCCCAGTCCGCGTCGAAGTCGATGCGGTGGTCGTCGTCGAAGGGCACGTCGACCATGCCGTGGTCGGCGGTGACGTACAGCGCGCTGCGCGGCGGCAGTTGCTCGGCGAGGCGCTGGACCAGCCGGTCGACGTACATGAGCTGGCCGCGCCAGGTGTCGGAGGCGACGCCGTAGCGGTGGCCTGCGCCGTCGAGTTCGGCGTAGTACGTGTACACCAAGGAGCGGTCCCCGGCGGCCAGTTGCTCGGCCGCGAGGTCCATGCGCTCCTCGCCGGTCAGCCGCCCGTGGAACGTTCCGCCACTGAGCGCGACCTTCGTCAGCGGGGTGTTCTGGAAGGTGGGGGACGACACCTGGGCGGCGTGCACGCCCGCGTCCTGGGCCAGTTGGAAGACCGTGGGGTACGGCTGCCAGGTCTTCGGCTCGGTCCACGGCTGCCAGCGGAGCTGGTTCATGAGCGCGCCGGTGGCCGGGTCACGCACGGTGTAGCCGGGCAGGCCGTGGGCGCCGGGCGGCAGGCCGGTGCCGACGGAGGCGAGGGAGGTGGCGGTGGTCGCCGGGTAGCCGGCGGTGAGTGGACGTCCCGTGCCGCCGCGCGAGCTGCCGAGGAGCGCGTGGAGGTACGGAGCCTCGTCCGCGTGGTCCTTGATCTGCTCCCAGCCGAGGCCGTCGATCAGGAAGACGCAGTTGCGGTCGGCCGCGGTCAGTTCCGGGATCGTCGCGGTCGTACCGGGTACGCCCATGCCCGCGGCCAGCGTGGGCAGCAGGTCGGCGAGGGAGCCGGAGCCGTACTCGGGGACGGGCGCGGAGGAGAGGGCCAGGGGCTCGGGATGGTCCCAGGTGGCGGGCTGTGCCATCAGTGCGGGACGTCCGCGGTCGCCTCGGAGAGGGACTGGGCGAAGGCGAGGGTCTGCTGGACCGTCTCCGGTCCGTCGCCTGCCTCGCTGACGCGCAGGCTCAGGTCGTCCGCCGTCGAGTTGCCCGTGTAGCCGTGGTCGGCCTCGCAGTTGGGGTCGCCGCAGGCGGCCGGCTCCAGGTCGATCCGGGAGACGGCACCCCAGCCGATGGTCAGCACGACCTCGCGCGGCAGCGTGCCCGGCGCGTACGACTCCGGGTTGGCGACCACCCGGCTGAGCACCACGGACGAGATCCGGCCGATCTTCACGGACTCCGTGGACGTCGTGGCGTACGGCGTCGGGGAGGTGCTGTCGGCGACCTGCTCGTCGGTGTGGCTGACGATGAAGCGGTTGCCGGTGAGGACCAGCACGGTCACGTGCCGGCGCACCTCGTTCTGGTCGAACGTGGTCTCCTGGTGGACCAGGAACGACCGGATCGGCTCGCCGCCGACGGCGGCCTCCACCGCCTCGGCCACGAGGGCCGGGTAGTAGCCGCTGCGCTCGATCGCCGCACGCAGCCCCTGGGTCGTCGTACTGGTCTTGGCCATACGCCCATCCTACGGTGGCCCACTGACTGCGAGGCACCGCTGTGGACTGTCCCGTTTCAGCTGTCCAGGTGCGCGGTCAGTACACGGGAAGCGTCCTGGGACCCAGGTCGTCGCGGACGGGCGGCGGGGCCAGGCGGACCGAGGCGCCGAGCACGCTCAGGCCGTGCGCGGCGACGACGACGGGCTCCAGGGTCACGGCGACCACCTCGGGATGGTCGTCCACCAGCCGCGACACCCGCAGCATCAGCTCCTCCAGGGCAGGCGTGTCGACCGGGGTCGAACCGCGCCAGCCGAACAGGAGCGGCGCCGTCCGGATCGACCGGATCAGCGAACCGGCCTCCCGGTCCGTGACCGGGATCAGCCGGTGCGCCGTGTCCCCGAGCAACTGCGAGGCGGCCCCGGCGAGCCCGAAGGACAGCACGGCCCCCGCCGCCGGATCGATGACGGCCCGTACGACGGTGTCGACGCCGCGCGGCGCCATCCGCTGCACCACCGGCCGCAGCTCCTCCGGCTTGCCGAACAGCTCGCCCAATTCGGCGTACGCCCGCAGCAGTTGCTCCTCGTCGGCGAGGTCCAGGCGGACGCCGCCCAGGTCGGCGCGGTGCCGCAGGTGCGGGGCGGTGGCCTTCAGGGCGACCGGGTAGCCGAGGGTGCGGGCGGCCTCGGCGGCGGCTTCGGGGGTGGGCGCGGGCAGCGCGCGATGGACGTCGAGGCCGTACTTCCCGAGCAGCTCGCAGGTCTCGTCGGCGCCGAGCGTGAGGCCCTGCCCGCGCGCGAGGAGCCCGCCGATCAGCTCCGCGGCCCCCTTCTCGTCGATGTCCTCGAACTCGGGCACCCGGCCGGGGTCGACGGCCTCGCGCCGCCACTGCGCGTACTTCACGGCTTCGGCGAGGGCGCGGACCGCGCGCTCGGCGGCGGGGTAGGCGGGGATGAGGCCGGCCCCTTCGGGTGCCTGCACCGCGGTGGCCGGTCGTTCCGCGGGGCGATGGTTCTCCCGCTTCGAAACGGCCTGTGGTGCCGTGCTGGTCGCGGCCGACAGCGCCTCCGCCAGCCCGCCCAACTCCACGTGCACCACCAACACCGGCTTCCCGGGGACCTCTTCGGCCGCCGACCGCAACGCCTCCGCCAGCGCCGCGTCCTCAGCGGGCCCCTCCCCCACGGCGGGTATCGCGGTCACCACGACCGCGTCGCAGGAGTCGTCGGCCAGCGCTCCCGACAGGGCCCGGTGAAAGTCCCCCGCCGTCGCCGCCGTGGTCAGGTCCACCGGCGGCGAGGGCCGCAACCCCTCGGAGAGGCACGCGTCGTACGTCAGCAGTCCCAGGGACTCGGAGTTCCCGACGATCGCCACCCGTGCCCCGCCGGGCAGCGGCTGCCGTGCGAGCAGCAGCCCCGTGTCGACCAGTTCGGTGATCGTCTCCACGCGGATCACTCCGGCCTGCCGCAGCAGCGCGGACACCGTCGCGTGCGGCAGGCGGGTCGCGCGTACGGCGTGTCCCTGGGGGGCGGATCCCGCTCCCTGGACCACGACCAGCGGCTTCGCCGCGGCGGTGCGGCGGGCGAGGCGGGTGAACTTGCGGGGGTTGCCGATGGACTCCAGGTACATGAGGGCGACATCGGTGTGGGGATCGTCGTACCAGTACTGAAGGACGTCGTTCCCGGACACGTCCGCGCGGTTGCCGGACGACACGAACGTGGAGACACCGGTGACGCCGGTGACCCCGCCGCCGCGCCGGTGCAGCCGGGACAGCAGGGCGATGCCGATGGCGCCGGACTGGGCGAAGAGTCCGATGCGTCCGGGGCGGGGCATCTCGGGGGCGAGGGACGCGTTCAGCCGGACGTCGGCGGCGGTGTTGATGACCCCGAAGGCGTTCGGCCCGATGATGCGCATGCCGTACGTGCGCGCGTGGCGGACGAGTTCGCGCTGGCGCTCGCGTCCTTGGGGGCCGCTCTCCGCGTAACCGGCGGTGACCACGACGAGTCCCTGCACTCCGTGTTCGCCGCACTCGGTGACGACCTGGGGGACGTGCTCGACGGGGACGGCGACGACCGCGAGGTCGACGGGCCCTTCGATGTCGCGCACCGAGCGGTACGCCGGCACCCCGTCGAGGTCCTTCCGCTCCTCGGAGAAGGCCTGGTTCACCGCGTACAGGCCGCCGGTGAACCCGGCGGCCCTGATGTTGTCGAGCACGCTGCGGCCCACCCCTCCGGGGGCGCGGCCCACGCCGACGACCGCGACCGAGCCGGGCACCAACAGCCGTCGTACGGACCGCGCTTCGGCACGCTGCTCCCGCGCGCGCTGCACGGCGAGGGACCGATCCGTGGGTTCGAGGTCGAACTCCAGGCGTACGACGCCGTCCTCGAAGCTGCGCTTCTGGGTGTAGCCGGCGTCCGTGAACACCTTGATCATCTTGTTGTTGGCGGGCAGCACCTCGGCGGCGAAGCGGCGGATGCCGCGCTCGCGGGCGACCGCCGCGATGTGTTCGAGGAGGGCGGAGGCGACGCCCCTGCCCTGGTGCGCGTCCTGCACCAGGAAGGCGACCTCGGCCTCGTCGGCGGGGGCGGAGGCGGCACGACCGTCGGCACTAATGCGGTCATAGCGTACGGTGGCGATGAACTCGCCGCCGACCGTGGCCGCGAGTCCCACCCGGTCCACAAAGTCGTGGTGCGTGAAGCGGTGGACATCCTTGGCGGACAGGCGAGGATACGGCGCGAAGAAGCGGTAGTACTTCGACTCGTCGGAGACCTGCTCGTAGAAGCTGACCAGGCGATCGGCGTCGTCGACGGTGATGGGCCTGATGCGGGCGGTACCCCCGTCGCGCAGCACCACGTCGGCTTCCCAGTGGGCGGGGTACTCGTGCCGGTCCGACGAGGTCTGCATGGGCCCCAGCGTACGGCTCGCGTCCGACAACGGCGCGAGGCAGTCTGTGGGTGAACACAGCGATGGGGAGTCGGATCGAGGCCGCGATCCGACGACTCGCTCCGGAGGTCCGCGGGACCGCTCCGGGCTCGCTTCACGTGTGGGAAACTGGTCTAGACAACCCTGAGACTCTGAAGGGCAGCATCACATGGCTGAGCGCCGCGTCAACGTCGGCTGGGCGGAGGGCCTTCACGCCCGCCCCGCCTCCATCTTCGTCCGGGCCACCACGGCCTCGGGTATCCCCGTGACGATCGCCAAGGCCGACGGCAACCCCGTCAACGCGGCCTCCATGCTCGCGGTCCTGGGCCTCGGCGCCCAGGGCGGCGAGGAGATCGTCCTCGCCTCCGACGCCGAGGGCGCCGACGCGGCCCTCGACCGGCTGGCGAAGCTGGTCTCGGAGGGTCTCGAGGAGCTTCCCGAGACCGTCTGAGCACTCCTCAATTGATGGTTGCCGTGCTTATCGCCCAAAAGCGATGCACAACGATGCACCGCAACCCCGAAGGGCTCGTCCGAATTACCGGGCGAGCCCTTCGCAATTCCACTTGCGGGCAGCGGAAATAATCCCCCGCGAATTAGCTCCTCTTTGTATACGGCGCCCGTGTTAATGCCGCAGACCCGACATGTTTACGGGAGGTTGCGAAGTCCTCACACGGTGCGCGGTGCCCGCGCGCTCGGTGTGCAGGGCCGTGATCGCCCGCGCGCGCTCGCTGTCACCGCGCGCCACGGCGTCCACGATGGCCCCGTGCTCGGCCCAGGACTCGACGGGGTTGGCCGGTGCGTCCACCGCGTACATCCAGGCGATCTTGTGCCGCAACTGGGTCAGCATCGAGGTCAGCGCGGGGCTCCCGGAGGCCTGGGCCAGCGTCTCGTGGAACCAACTGCCCAGGGAGCGCAGGTCCTCGCTGTTGCCCCGCCTGGCGCGCTCCTGGCCCAGCCTGACGAGACCGCGCAACACCTTGAGGTGGGCCTCGGTGCGCCGCTGGGCGGCCCGTGAGGCGCCGAGCGGCTCCAGCAGCATCCGCATCTCCAGCAGGTCGGCGGCCTCCTGCTCGGTCGGTTCCGCGACGCACGCGCCCGCGTGCCGCCGGGTCACCACGAACCCCTCGGCCTCCAGCGTGCGCAGGGCCTCCCGCACGGGGACGCGCGAGACGCCGTACCGGCGCGCGAGGAGTTCCTCCGTGAGCCGGCCGCCGCGCTCGTAGACACCGGCGACGATGTCGTCCCGGATCGCCGTGCATACCGAGTGCGCCGGAATACGCATGTCCGACCTCCGCCTTAATCCCCGTGAAACGTCGACGATTGACGTGTGTTCCGTGACTCTATTGCAATGAGCGGGAATTTCCGATGGGGGGCCGGAATCCATGGATATTTTTTGGACAGGCGGGCTCCACAAACACCGAAAGCCCCGGCCGGCGGGCCAGGGCTTCGGGAAGTGCGGTGGTGCGTCGTCAGACGTTCACGCCGTGCTTGCGGAGGTAGGCGACGGGGTCGACGTCGGAGCCGTACTCGGCGGTCGTGCGGGCCTCGAAGTGGAGGTGCGGCCCGGTGACGTTGCCGGTGGCCCCGGAGAGGCCGATCTGCTGGCCCGGGGTGACCGTCTGGCCGACGGAGACGCCGATGGACGACAGGTGGCCGTACATGGTGTACATGCCGTCCGCCATCTTGATCACTACTTGATTGCCGTACGAGCCGCCCCAGCCCGCGTCGACGACCGTGCCGGAGCCCACCGCGTGGACGGAGGTGCCGGTCGAGGCGTGGAAGTCGATGCCCGTGTGGGCACCGGAGGACCACAGGGAACCGCCGGTCTTGTAGCCGGTGGAGACATACGAGTTCGAGACCGGCGCGACGAAGGTGTTGAGCTTCTTGCGCTCGGCCGCGCGGGCGGCGCGTGCCGCCGCGTCGCGCTCCGCCTTGGCCAGCGCGGCGGCCTTGGCCCGGGCGATCTCCTTGGCGGCCTGCTCATCGGCGGCCTGCTGCTGGGCGGCGGCCTGGGCGTCGATCTTCTCGGCCACGGAGTCGCCGATGGCGACGACGGGGGTGAGGCCGGTCTGCTCGGCGGCGGGCTCCGCGGCGAACGCCGGGGCGGCGGCCAGGGTGCCGACGACGCCGGAGGTGGCGAGAGCCGCGACACTCGCGGCACGAACGGTGGTGCGGTGGGTCCGGCTCGGGCGACGGTGCTTCCCGGTGGCGCGGGTGAACGCCATGAAGTGGCTGGTCCTTTCCTTCCTTCTCGCCTACCGGGTTAGCTGACGGGTTCGGAGCAGGAAGGTCTCCTACGGACCCCCTCGCGGTGCGCGGGCGTCCGATTCACCCCAGGGACTCTTGATGTGGGTCCCCGGCTCCCCTGGCTCGCGCCGTACGGGGACTCGGCGATGACTGTCCGGTGCCGCTGGTGCGGCGCGGTGCCTGACGGACAGCCGGACCGACGCTAAGGGGGGCCACTTTCAATCCCCAAACGGATCACGGTTTTTGTAGCGCATGCCACAGGGCAGACAGGCAACCTCTCCCCCAATTCGGACATGAGAGGGCCCTGATGACGCCTCAGTCACCAGGGCCCTCACGCGCGCGTGCCGCCGCGCAACCCTCTACTCCGCCGGAACGACGGTCACTTCGCCGATGCCGAGAGCCGCCACGGGCTCCTTGATCTGCTCCGCGTCGCCGACCAGGACCGTCACCAGACGGTCCACCGGGAAGGCGTTCACGACCGCCGCGGTGGCCTCGACGGTGCCGGTCGCGGCGAGCTGCTGGTAAAGCGTCGCCTGGTAGTCGTCGGGCAGGTGCTGCTCGACCTGGTCGGCCAGCGTGCTCGCCACGGCCGCGGCGGTCTCGTACTTGAGCGGCGCCACCCCGACGAGGTTCTGTACGGCGATGTCCCGCTCGGCGTCGGTGAGTCCGCCCTCCGCGAGCGTGCGCAGCACCGTCCACAGGTCGTCCAGGGCGGGGCCCGTGTTCGGGGTGTCCACGGAGCCGCTGATGGCGAGCATCGAGATGCCGGTGCCGTCGGGCGCCGAGCGCAGCACCTGGCCGAACGCCCGCACACCGTAGGTGTAGCCCTTCTCCTCCCGCAGGACGCGGTCCAGGCGGGAGGTGAGGGTGCCGCCGAGGCAGTACGTGCCGAGCACCTGGGCCGGCCAGACACGGTCGTGCCGGTCGGATCCGACCCGGCCGATGAGCAACTGCGTCTGGACGGCGCCGGGTCGGTGCACGATCACGACCCGTCCGCTGTCGTCGGCGGTCACCGAGGGCACGGGGCGCGGCTGGGCGGAGGAACCCGTCCACGAGCCCAGGGTGTCGGCGAGCAGCGCGTCCAGGTCGATGCCGGTGAGGTCGCCGACGACCACGACAGTGGCCGTCGCGGGGCGGACGTGCCGGTCGTAGAAGGCGCGTACGGCGGCCGAGTCGATCTTCTGGACGGTCTCCTCGGTGCCTTGGCGCGGACGCGACATGCGCGAGCTCGCCGGGAACAGCTCCTTGGACAGCTCCTTGGCCGCGCGGCGGGACGGGTTGGCCGTCTCGTGCGGGATCTCGTCGAGGCGGTTGCGGACCAGCCGCTCGACCTCGCTGTCCGCGAAGGCGGGCGCGCGCAGCGCGTCGGACAGCAGGCCGAGCCCCTTGGCCAGGCGCGAGGCCGGGACCTCCAGGCTCAGACGCAGTCCGGGGTGGTCGGCGTGCGCGTCGAGGGTGGCGCCGGAGCGCTCCAGCTCAGCGGCGAACTCCTCGGCGGAGTGCTTGTCGGTGCCCTCGGAGAAGGCACGCGCGGTGATCGTGGCGACGCCGTCCAGGCCGGCCGGTTCGGCGTCCAGGGGCGCGTCCAGGAGCACCTCGACGGCGACGACCTGCTGGCCGGGGCGGTGGCAGCGCAGGACGGTCAGGCCGTTGCCGAGCGTGCCTCGCTCGGGCGCCGGGAAGGCCCAGGGCCTGGCCTCGCCCGCCTGGGGCTGCGGGTGGAATTCCATCGTGGCGAGCTCGGTCACTTGGCCGCCTCCTCGTTCTCGTCGGTGGCCGCTGCTTCGGTGTCCTCGTCATCCTCGTCCGCGATCGGCTCGTACACGAGCACCGCGCGGTTGTCGGGGCGCAGGCGGGCCTTGGCGACCTCCTGGACCTCCTCGGCCGTCACGTCCAGGACGCGCTGTACGGCGGTCAGGGCGAGCTGCGGGTCGCCGAACAGGACGGCGTAGCGGCAGAGTTCGTCGGCGCGGCCCGCGACCGTGCCGAGACGGTCCAGCCACTCACGCTCCAACTGGGCCTGGGCGCGCTCCATTTCCTCGGCCGTGGGGCCCTCCGCGGCGAACCGGGCGAGCTCCTCGTCGATGGCGGCCTCGATGACCGGTACCTCGACGTCACCGGACGTCTTGACGTCCAGCCACCCCAGGGAGGGCGCTCCGGCCAGCCGCAGCAGCCCGAAGCCGGCGGCGACGGCCGTACGGTCGCGTCGTACAAGACGGTTGTAGAGGAGCGAGGACTCGCCGCCGCCGAGGATGGTGAGGGCGAGGTCGGCCGCGTCGCACGCGCGCGTGCCGTCGTTCGGCAGGCGGTAGGCGCACATCAGGGCGCGGGCCGGGACCTCCTCCTCGACGATCTCGCGCAACTGGCCGCCGATCACCTCGGGCAGGGTGCCGTCTCTGGGCACGGGCTTGCCGTCGTGCGACGCGATGGACCCGAAGTACTTCTCGATCCAGGCGAGCGTCTGCTCGGGGTCGATGTCGCCGACCACGGACAGGACCGCGTTGTTGGGCGCGTAGTAGGTGCGGAAGAACGCGCGCGCGTCCTCCAGGGTGGCCGCGTCCAGGTCCGCCATCGAGCCGATGGGGGTGTGGTGGTAGGGGTGGCCCTCCGGGTAGGCGAGGGCGGTCAGCTTCTCGAAGGCGGTGCCGTAGGGCACGTTGTCGTAGCGTTGACGGCGTTCGTTCTTGACGACGTCCCGCTGGTTCTCCATGGACTCGTCGTCGAGAGCGGCGAGCAGGGAACCCATCCGGTCGGCTTCGAGCCAGAGGGCGAGCTCCAACTGGTGGGTGGGCATGGTCTCGAAGTAGTTGGTGCGCTCGAAACTGGTGGTGCCGTTGAGCGAACCGCCCGCGCCCTGCACCAGTTCGAAGTGGCCGTTGCCCTTCACCTGTCCGGAGCCCTGGAACATCAGGTGCTCGAAGAGGTGAGCCAGGCCGGTACGCCCCTTGACCTCGTGACGGGAACCGACGTCGTACCAGAGGCACACCGCCGCGACCGGGGTCAGGTGGTCCTCGGAGAGCACCACGCGCAGACCGTTGGCCAAGCGGTGTTCGGTCGCTGTCAGGCCGCCGGAGCCTGCCTCGGCGGTGGCCGTGTGACCCATGGGCATGTACGTCCCTTCGATCGCGGATTCTCTGGCTGGAACCGCAGAAATCCTGCTCGTCCCGCCACTGTATGCAAGCGTGCGGACCGTCGGCGAAGTTCCCGGCGGACGTACGCCCAGAGCGAGATCGCGTAGCCTGCGGGCAGTCGCACACGTGGACCCACGCGGCAGCCGTCGGTGACGGAGCCGAGCGGCCAGCGCCGGGTCCTGGTCCGGGTTGTCAGTGCCGCGGTCCACAATGGTTCACGTCAGACCCCGTTCACGCTTCAGCACGAGTGAGCCGAAGGGGAGCGACCCCCAGGCGAGCGACCAGAAAAGAGGAGCCGGCAGCGATGGCCCGCCGCAGCACGAAGACCCCGCCGCCCGACGACTCGTTCGAGGAGCGGATCCTCGACATCGACGTCGTCGACGAGATGCAGGGCTCCTACCTTGAGTACGCGTACTCGGTCATCTACTCCCGCGCCCTGCCGGACGCCCGGGACGGACTGAAGCCGGTCCACCGTCGGATCGTCTACCAGATGGACGAGATGGGCCTGCGCCCCGACCGCGGCTATGTGAAGTGCGCGCGTGTCGTCGGCGAGGTCATGGGCAAGCTGCACCCGCACGGCGACGCCTCGATCTACGACGCCCTGGTGCGCATGGCCCAGCCGTTCTCCATGCGCGTGCCCCTGGCCGACGGCCACGGCAACTTCGGCTCGCTGGGCAACGACGATCCGCCCGCCGCCATGCGGTACACCGAGTGCCGGCCCTCCGAGGCCGCGAACCTGATGACCGAGTCGATCGACGAGGACACGGTCGACTTCGCCCCGAACTACGACGGCCAGGAGCAGGAGCCGGTGGCCCTGCCCGCCGCCTTCCCGAACCTCCTGGTGAACGGCTCCTCGGGCATCGCCGTAGGCATGGCCACCAACATGCCGCCGCACAACCTCGGCGAAGTCATCGCGGCCGCCCGCCACTTGATCCGCTACCCGAACGCGGACCTGGACACCCTGATGCGCCACGTCCCCGGCCCCGACCTGCCCACGGGCGGCCGGATCGTCGGCCTCACCGGCATCCGGGACGCGTACGAGACGGGCCGCGGCACCTTCAAGATCCGCGCCACCGTCTCCGTGGACAACGTGACGGCGCGCCGCAAGGGCCTCGTCGTCACCGAACTGCCCTTCTCCGTCGGCCCGGAGAAAGTGATCGCCAAGATCAAGGACCTGGTCGGCGCGAAGAAGCTGCAGGGCATCGCCGACGTCAAGGACCTCACCGACCGGGCCCACGGCCTGCGCCTGGTCATCGAGATCAAGAACGGCTTCGTACCGGAAGCGGTCCTGGAGCAGCTCTACAAGCTGACGCCGATGGAGGAGTCCTTCGGCATCAACAACGTGGCGCTGGTCGACGGCCAGCCCCTCACACTGGGCCTCAAGGAACTCCTGGAGGTCTATCTCGACCACCGCTTCGACGTCGTACGGCGACGCAGCGAGTTCCGCCGCACCAAGCGGCGCGACCGCCTCCACCTGGTCGAGGGCCTGCTCACCGCGCTCGTCGACATCGACGAGGTCATCCGGATCATCCGCTCCAGCGACAACTCCGCGCAGGCGAAGCAGAGCCTGATGGAGCGCTTCTCCCTGTCGGACATCCAGACGCAGTACATCCTGGACACGCCGCTGCGCCGGCTCACCCGGTTCGACCGGATCGAGCTGGAGTCGGAGATGGAGCGACTCACCGCGGAGATCGCCGAGTTGACCCGCATCCTGGAGTCGGACACCGAGCTGCGCAAGCTGGTCTCGACCGAACTGGCCGCGGTGGCGAAGAAGTTCGGCACCGACCGGCGTACGGTCCTGCTGGAGTCGGCGGGCGCCCCCGCCGCCACCGTGCCTCTCCAGGTCGCCGACGACCCGTGCCGGGTCCTGCTCTCCTCGACGGGACTGCTGGCCCGTACGGCCAACGGCGAGCCCTTCCCGGAGGACGCCGACGCCCGGCGCACCAAGCACGACGTGATCGTCTCGGCGGTCCCGGCGACAGCACGCGGCGAGTTGGGCGCGGTCACCTCGACCGGTCGCCTGCTGCGGATCAACGTCGTGGACCTCCCCCAGCTCCCGGAGACGGCGGCCACGCCGAATCTCTCCGGCGGCGCGCCGATCTCGGAGTTCGTCTCCCTGGACGACGGCGAGACGGTCGTCTGCCTGACGACCCTCGACGAGTCCTCCCCGGGCCTGGCCATCGGCACGGAGCAGGGCGTCGTCAAGCGCGTGGTCCCCGACTACCCCACGAACAAGGAGGAGTTGGAGGTCATCACGCTCAAGGACGGCGACCGGATCGTCGGCGCGATCGAGCTGCGCACCGGTGAGGAGGACCTGGTCTTCATCACGGACGACGCCCAACTCCTGCGCTACCAGGCCTCGCAGGTCAGGCCCCAGGGCCGCCCGGCCGGCGGTATGGCGGGCGTCAAGCTCACCGAGGGCGCGAAGGTCATCTCCTTCACGGCCGTCGACCCCGCCGTGGACGCCGTGGTGTTCACGGTCGCCGGCTCGCGCGGCACCCTGGACGACTCCGTCCAGACGACGGCCAAGCTGACCCCGTTCGACCAGTACCCCCGCAAGGGCCGTGCCACCGGCGGCGTCCGCTGCCAGCGCTTCCTGAAGGGCGAGGACTGTCTCTCCCTGGCCTGGGCCGGTGCCGTACCGGCGAAGGCCGCACAACGGGACGGCACACCGGCGGAACTTCCGGAGATGGACCCGCGACGCGACGGTTCGGGTGTGTCGCTGGCGAAGACCGTGTCGGTGGTGGCGGGCCCGGTGTAGCCCGCCGCCGTCAGGCCTCCGGGTCCAGGTCGGGCTCCAACTCCGGCTCGGATTCCGGCTCTTGGTCCGGCTCCTGTACGTAGCGCAGGACGCCCCACATGCCGTGCTCGTCGGCGTGTGGGGCGTCGCCGTCCTTGCACGCCTCCAACTCCTTGCCGAGGGCGGGCATGTCGAGGCCGGTGCCGATGAGCACGAGCTGGGTCAGCCGGGGGTCGCCGCTCGGCCAGGGCTCGGGATAGAAGCGCAGGAAGCGTCCGACGGCGTGCACGGCGTACCAGTTGCGCGGATCGTGGGCGCCGAAGTCGACGTATCCCTTGATGCGGTAGAGCCCCTCGGGCCTGCTGTCCAGGAACGCCATCAGCCGTCGCGGGTCCATGGGCGTGTCGTCGGAGGCGAAGGAGAGGCTGTCGTAGGCGGTGTGCAGATGGTCGGTGTGCGCGTCGCCGGCCTGCTCCTCGCCGGTGTGCTCATGCAGGTCGTCGAAGGTCAACTGCCCGACGCGCTCCTCGCTCGGCCGACAGTCGAAGAGGAACTCCGGGTCGATACGGCCGTAGGTGGCGGGCACCACTGCGGCACGGTCGGTGAGGGAGCGGACGAGGCCGAGGACCCGCTCGGCGTCCGGCGCCCGGTCCAGCTTGTTGACGACCACGAGGTCGGCGAGGGCGAGATGCCGGTCGATCTCGGGGTGCTTGGCGCGGGTGTCGTCGAACTCGGCGGCGTCGACGACCTCGACGAGCCCGCCGTAGACGATCCCCGGATGCTCGCTGGCGAGCAGCATGCGCACCAGTTCCTCGGGTTCGGCGAGTCCGCTGGCCTCGATGACGATGACGTCGATACCGGCGGCGGGCCGGGCGAGCCGCTCCAGGTAGGTGTCGAGTTCACTGGCGTCGACGGCGCAGCACAGGCACCCGTTGCCCAGCGAGACGGTCGAGTCGCCGAGGGCTCCGGCGACGGCCAGCGCGTCGATCTCGATCGCCCCGAAGTCATTGACGATCGCCCCGATACGGCTGCCTCCGCTGCGGTGCAGGAGGTGGTTGAGCAGGGTCGTCTTGCCCGACCCTAGGAATCCGGCGAGTACGACGACGGGGATCTGCGGGCTTGCGCCCGGGCTCTGCTGGCTCAACGTGCGACCTCTTTCACGCCGACGCGTGCACCGGCTCGCGGTCCGGCACACGTACGGAGATTGAATGCCGCCCCAGGATACGAGCCGGAAGAATCGCCGCGAAGTGAACGATTGTTAGCAGCACTTGCGGGGCAGACGTTGGGGAAGGCGCCGGTTCGTGCGACCCTCGCTTCCCTCCGTGCGCCTCCTCTCCGCCTCCCCGCCGATCAGAGCCGCTCGGCACTCTGGGAGACGGCAAGCGCCGCCCATCAGTCGACCCGCACCCCGGCGAACGGCGGACGGCCGCCTGATCGGGGGTTGTTGACATGGCCACAAGGAAGCACTCGGTAGGGAAAGTCGGCTCCGCGGCGCTGAGCCTGCTGCTCGCCACCGCGACGATGACACTGGCGGCACGTCAGCGACGCCTGGAAGCCGCCCGCCTGGCCGAACAACGGCTGGAGGAACGGCGCCTGGAGCTGGAGGAGTTGGCGATCCGCCGCAAGGCTCTGGCGCATCAGCAGCGCATGCACTGGGAGTTACTGGCGCGCGCCATCGACGATCCCTCCCTCGCCGCGGTGATAGACACCTACGACAAGAGCATCCCGGTCGAGAAGCGTCGGCAGTTCTTCTATGCCAACGCGTGGTACGTCCACCTTTTCCATCTATATCGGGCGGGGATCCTGGACCGGGACGAGTTGTACAGGTATCTGCGCGAGTTCTTCCAGAGCCCTCTGTTCCGGGAGTACTGGGAGGCATCGCAGGCTCAGCGGGCGACCCTGAGTGAGTCGTCCGAAGAGGCCGTGATCGGCCGTATCGTCGACGGCCTGGTCACGGATCTCGATGAAGCGGACACCGACGAGTGGTGGGTGGTGGGCACCCCACCGACCGACTGACCTCCCTGACGCGGCCCCGCGCGTCAACCCTTCAGCACCACGCACACAGCCGGGTGATTCTTTCTCCATGTCGCCACACAGACCTCGCGCGTCGCAGTATTTTGCTGATCACGACTGTGCCCAGACCTTTTGTAAGGACCGGTAACCCCCTTGAAGATCGTGCGCCGCATCGGTGTGCCCCCGAGTGCCCGTGGCAGCAACTCAGGAGCCAACTGCCCCGATGTGTTCGAACTCAGTGACGGCAACTTCGCCGTCATCGGCACCGAGGCAACCGAAACGCTGGACGGTGAACTGCCCGCGGACGCCGCACGCGCCGACTACGAACGCATCGTCGTCGTGAGTCGGGAAACGCTGATTCGAGCCAAGGCAGACATCCCCGACGCCTGACAGCACCGCACGAGCACGCGTCCACCAGAGACCGTCCCGTCCCCGCCCCCCGGCCGCACGCAACCGTGAGCGAGTCCGGCATCTACCGGCGAGCAGCCCGCCACCCCCGTCACTGCTCGATCACCACCCATGGGGCCTGGCGCCAGAACGGCACCAGGCCGCACGCGTTTCCGGGGCCGCCTCAGCTCATCAGCGGGACCGCCACCGGCGCCTCGGCCCCCACATACCGTGCCACCGGCCGGATGATCTTCGAGTCCTCCGCCTGCTCCACCACATTCGCACTCCACCCCACCACCCGCGCGGCGGCGAACGTGGGGGTGAACATCTCCCGCGGCAGCCCGCACAGTTCCATGACCAGCCCCGCGTAGAACTCGACGTTCGTGTGGAGTTCGCGGCCCGGCTTGAGTTCCGCGAGGATGGCCTCCACCTGCCGCTCCACCTCGACCGCGAACTCGACCCGCGCCCCGCCGAACTGCTGGGCGACCTCGCGCAGCATCCGGGAACGAGGGTCCTCCGTGCGGTAGATCGCGTGACCGAAGCCCATGATGCGGTCGCCGGCGAGGACGCGCTCACGGATCCAGGGGGCGATACGGTCCGGGGTGCCGATCGCGTCCAGGGTGTCGAGGGCGCGGCTGGGCGCGCCGCCGTGCAGCGGACCCGAGAGCGCTCCTACGGCGCCGACCAGGCAGGCCGCCACATCCGCCCCCGTCGACGCGATGACGCGCGCGGTGAAGGTTGACGCATTGAATCCGTGGTCAATGGTTGAGATCAAGTATTGCTCGATGGCTCTGGCCTGCTGCTTGTCCGGCTCCGAACCCGTCAGCATGTAGAGGTAGTTGGCCGCGTAGGAGAGATCCTCACGCGGCTCCACGGGGGCGAGTCCCCGCCTCAGCCGGTACAGCGCGGTCAGCAGGGTCGGTACGGCGGCGGAGGCCACGAGGGCGTCCTCGCGACGCGCGTCCGCATCGATGTCGTAGACCGGCCGGAAGCCCTTCGCGGCGCCGAGCAGCGACAACGCCGTACGCATGCCGGACAGCGGTCCGGACGTACCGCTCGCCGCCGCCACGGCGGGCAGTGCGGCCCGCACCTCGTCGGGTAGCTTGCGCAGCGCGGCCGTCTCCGCTGCGAAGGCGGCGCTCCGTTCGGCGTCCGGCAGTTCGCCGTGAGCCAGGAGATGCCAGACGTCCTCGAAGCCGCGGGTCTGCGCGAGTTCGACGGCGGAGTACTGGCGGTAGTGGTAAAAGCCCTCGGTTCCCCGGACGTCACCGATTCGGGTGTCGGTGACGACGACGCCCGCGAGTCCCCGCGGAACCTCGACACGAGTGGCTGCGGCCCTGTTGATGGACATGTTTCCTCCCTGGACTTGATTTCAATGTCCATGGTTGACTCAATCTCTGTCAATATTGATTGAATCAATGCAATCAACAGATGGATACGGTGTCGTCCATGCGCGATCAAGAACCCGCTCCCGGTCACCCCGAGCGCCGGCTGAGCACCAAGGAGACCGCCGAGCTGCTCGGCGTGAAGCCCGAGACCGTGTACGCGTACGTGAGTCGCGGACAGTTGGGCAGCAGACGTGAGCCCGGCGGTCGGGGCAGCACCTTCGACGCCACGGAGGTGCAGACCCTCGCCCGGCGCAACAGGCGGGAGAGCAGCGGGAGTTCGGGCACCGGGGGCGAGCTGTCCGTGCGGACCCGGATCACGCTCATCGACAAGGACCGGTACTACTTCCGGGGCGTCGACGCGACCGAGCTGGCCGCGCGCCACTCCTACGAAGAGATCGCCGAGTGGCTGTGGACCGGGGAGTTGCGCCCCGGGATCACGTTCACCGCGCCCAAGGCGGCCGTCTCCGTCGCCCGCCGCGCGGTGGACGCGCTGCCCGAACACACCGGTCCCACCGACCGGTTGCGCGTCGCGGCCATCGCGGCGGCGACGGCGGACCCGCTGCGTTTCGACCTGTCCGAGGACGCCGTGCTCGGCACGGCACGCACCCTCATCCCCACCCTCGTCGCCGCCCTGCCGCCGGTGCGGCGCGCCCATCGCGACGAGGGTTCGCTGGCCCAGCGCCTGTGGGCACGGCTGAGCGGTCAACCCGCCGACGAGGCGTCACTGCGCGTGCTGGACACGGCACTTGGCCTGCTCGTCGACCACGACCTGGCCGCGTCCACACTCGCGGTACGGGTCGCCGCCTCGGCCCGCGCGCACGCCTACGCGGCCGTCTCCTCCGGCCTGGGCGTGCTCGAAGGCCCGCTGCACGGCGCGGCAAGCGGCCTGGCGCACCGGCTGCTGCTCGACGTGCTCGACCAGGGCGACGCGGCCCCGGTGGTCGCCGACGAACTGCGCGCCGGCCGCCGTGTCCCCGGGCTCGGCCACCGGCTCTACCCGGGCGAGGACCCACGCGCGCGTGCCCTGTTCGCGCTCCTGGAGGAGATCCCGGGCGCCGGGCCCGCCCTCGCGGCGGCGCGCGACATCGTGACCACCACCGCCCGCCACACCCCGCTGCACGCCAACGTCGACCTGGCGCTCGCCGTACTCACCGTCTCCTCCGGGATGCCCTCCACGGCGGGCGAGACGGTCTTCGCCGTCGCCCGTACGGCGGGCTGGATCGCGCACGCCCTGGAGGAGTACGGGGAACGCCCGCTGCGGATGCGGCCCAGCGGTCACTACGTAGGGCCGAAACCGCCTCAGCCCCTACCGGAGTAGGACACGAGCGCGACCGGAAGTCGCCCCGGGTCAAGTCAGGTTAGGCTCACCTCTGTGAGTACGTGCGCGACCGTCTCCCAGGACCTCGACGAGCCCATGTCCGGAACCGCTGCCACGGCGACGACGTGGCTGCTGCTGGAACAGCCCGGTCCTTGGGGTGCCAAAGCGCTCACTTCGAGCCACCTGGACCCCGCGCTGGGGCGTGCCCTGGAGGCGGCCGCCGCCCACACGGGCGTGCGGATCGCGCTCATCCGCCGCCCGGGACGACACGCCGACCCCGCGCCGTCACGGGTGCGCCAGGTGTACGTGGCCCACACCGTTCCCGGAAACGCATGGCTGCACAGCGCCACGACCACCGAACCGCGAGACCTGCTCGCCCTCGATTTCGCCGCCCTCGGAGCGGGCGACCCACGCTCGTTCGGCTCGGCGCTCGGCGGGCGGGCCCACACCGGTGACCCGCTCGCGCTCGTGTGCACCAACGGCAAGCGCGACCGCTGCTGCGCCCTCCTCGGCCGCCCCCTCGCGGCGGAACTGGCCGCCTCCGGGGTCGAGGGCGCCTGGGAGGTCACCCATCTGGGGGGTCACCGCTTCTCGCCGACGGTGCTCGTCCTGCCGTACGGATACGCGTACGGGCGGGCCGAGGCCCACGCCGTCAAGGAGATCCTGCACGGTGTCCAGGAGGGCCGCGTGGTCGTCGAGGGCTGCCGGGGCGGTTCGGCCTGGGAGCGGCCCGGCCAGGCGGCGGAGCTGGCCGTGCGGACGGCGGCGGGCGAGTACGGGGTGGACGCGCTGAGTGTCGTACGCACGGACGGCGCCGCACCGCGCTGGGAGGTGACCGTCGCGCACGTCGACGGACGCCACTGGCGGGTGATCGTCGCCCAGGGCGCCTCCCTGCCGCCCCGCCCGGAGAGCTGCGGGACGTCGGTCCTCGGCGCACCGGCGCGGATGGACGTGGTGGCGGTGCGCGAACTAGCGACGGCGCTGGCGGGCTGACTCTCCGGGCACTAGGGGCCCTGGCCGACGTCCACGGAAAACAGGCTGCTCCTGGGGAGCCGTTTTCCCAAGAATTGGTCAAGAGATCCGCACCACACCTCTAGGGCGGGCCACGGCCCTCCACGTACCGTCATGGGTATGAGTCCCACTCCCCCCGCACGCCGCCGTCGCCTCGGGCTGCCGCGGCGGGTGTTCTCGCAGGTGCTGCTGATGCAGTTGGCGATCGCCGCGGGAGTCGCGGTACTGGCGACCGGGCTGTTCCTGGCGCCGCTCAGCAAGCAGCTCGACCAGGAGGCGATGAACCGCGCCCTGGCCATCGCCCAGACCACCGCGCAGCAGCCGCAGATCATCAGGGACGTGCAGAACACGCCCCCGACTGTGAACGGGCCCGTGCAGAAGGAGGCCGAGCGGATCCGCAAGGCCACCAAGGCCGAGTACGTGGTGGTGATGGACTGGCGGGGCATGCGGTGGTCGCACACCACTCCGAGCGAGATCGGCCGGTTCGTCTCGACCTCTCCCGGCGAGCCCCTGGCCGGTCAGGAGGTCAAGGAGATCGACAAGGGCACCCTGGGCCGCTCGGCCCGCGGCAAGGTGCCTCTGCGGGCCGCCGACGGCACGATCGTCGGGGCCGTCTCGGTGGGCATCAAGTACGACAGCGTCCGCGCGCAACTGATCAGCACGATCCCCGGGCTGCTGGCGTACGCCGGGGGCGCTCTCGCCGTGGCCGCGCTGGCGGCGTGGCTGATCTCCCGCAGGGTCCAGCGGCAGACCCGGGACCTGGCCTTCTCGGACATCTCGGCGCTGCTCTCGGAGCGCGAGGCGATGCTGCACGGCATCAGGGAGGGCGTCGTCGCCCTGGACCGCGCGGGCCGCATACGGCTCCTGAACGACGAGGCGCGGCGGCTGCTGGGCATCGGCGACGAGGCGGTCGGCAGGTCCCTGGACGAGGCCCTCGGTGACGGACGGACGACCGATGTCCTGGCCGGCCGGGTGACCGGCACCGACCTGCTCGCCGTCCGCGGCCAGCGCGTGCTGGTCACCAACCGCATGCCCACCGACGACGGCGGCGCCGTCGCCACCCTGCGCGACCGCACCGAACTGGAGCAGCTCGGCCGCGAACTCGACTCGACGCACGGCCTGATCGACGCCCTGCGCGCCCAGGACCACGAGCACGCCAACCGCATGCACACCCTGTTGGGGCTGCTCGAACTGGAGATGTACGACGACGCCGTGGAGTTCGTCGGCGAGGTGGTGGGCGACCACCGGGCCACCGCCGAGCAGGTCACCGAGAAGATCCAGGACCCGTTGCTCGCCGCCCTGCTGGTGGGCAAGGCGACCGTCGCGGCCGAGCGGGGTGTCGCCCTGTGGATCTCCGACCGAACCTGGCTGCCGGACCGGTTGATCGACCCGCGCGGGCTGGTGACCGTCGTCGGCAACCTGGTGGACAACGCGCTCGACGCCGTCGCGGGCACACCGCACGCACGCGTGGAGGCCGAGTTGCGGACGGAAGGGCGTACGGCCGTGCTCCGGGTGCGCGACACGGGACCCGGGATCCCGGAGGAACAACGGGAGTTGGTCTTCACGGAGGGCTGGTCCACCAAGAAGCCCCCGGCCCACGGCAAACGCGGTATCGGGCTCTCCCTGGTGCGTCGGCTCGCCGAACGGCAGGGCGGCAGCGCGGTGGTGACGGAGGCGTACGGCGGGGGCGCGGAGTTCGTGGTCGTCCTGCCCGAGGCACTGACCGAGCCGGACCTGGAGCCCGCCCTCGCCGCCTCCGGGGAGACCGCCGGCGAGGAGGAGTCGCGATGATCGAGGTCCTGGTCGTGGACGACGACACCCGGGTCGCGCGGGTCAACTCCGCCTACGTCGAGAAGGTGCCGGGCTTCCATGTCGCGGCCGAGGCGCACAGCGCCGCCGAGGCGCTGAACAGGCTGGAGACACTGCCCCGCCTGGACCTGGTCCTGCTGGACCACTATCTGCCCGACGAGACAGGCCTGGCGGTCGTCCAGGAGATGCGCCGACGGGGCCACCAGACGGACGTGATCATGGTGACGGCGGCCCGGGACGTGACGACCGTACAGGCGGCGATGCGACAGGGCGCGTTGCAGTACCTGGTCAAGCCGTTCGCCTTCGCCGGCCTGCGGGCCAAGTTGGAGGCGTACGCGGAACTGCGCCGCACCCTCGACGGCGGCGGTGAGGCCGAACAGGCGGAGGTGGACCGCATCTTCGGCGCCCTGTCCGCGCCGTCGGAGCCCGGGCTGCCCAAAGGGCACTCCCCCACCACCGCGGAACTGGTGCGCCAGTGCCTGATGAACGCGGAAGGCCCCCTGTCCGCCCAGGAGATCGCCGACCGCACCGGGGTGAGCCGGCAGACCGCCCAGCGTTATCTGAAGCTCCTGGAGCGCACCGGGCGGGCCCGGCTGACCCTCAAATACGGCGACGCGGGCCGCCCGGAACACCGTTACGTGTGGGCGACCCGCGCCTGAGGGCACGGCCTGTGGGTGGCGGGGGAAGGGGCCGTGCCCCTTCCCCCGCTACGGATGCCGGCCGCGGGGCCGTCAGCCTGTCGCGTTCTTCACGAACTCGGTCGTGTATGTCTTGTCGAGGTCCACATTGGCGTTCTTGATGGTGGGGTTGAACGCCTTGAGCACCTTCTCGACGGTCTCCGGACCGTTCGTCGGCATCACGCCGTCCTTGGTGAACATCGGCAGCGTGCTCTTGATCGCGGTGGCGTAGAGCGCCTTGTCGCCCTGGGAGTAGTCGGCGGGCATCTTGCCGGCGATCTCGGTGGCGCTGTGGGTGGACATCCACTTGAGCGTCTTGACGAATGCATTGACCATCTTCTGCACAGTGGACTTGTGGCTGTTCACCCAGTCCGTCTGCATGTACAGACTTGACGAGGGATACGGTCCACCGAGCGCCGCCTGCGATCCCTCGGGCGTCCGCATGTCGACGAGGATCTTGCCGGCCTTCTTGTCGAGGATCGTGGCGACGGTCGGGTCGGTCGTCATACCGGCGTCTATGGAGCCCTGTTGGAGCGCGGCGACGAAGGTCGGTCCCGCGCCCACGGCGACCGGGGTGAAGTCGCTGACACTGACGCCGTTCTTGACGGCGAGGTACTTGGTCAGGAAGTCGGTGGAGGAGCCGAGGCCGGTCACGCCGAGCTTCTTGCCCTTGAAGTCCTTGGCCGACGTGATCTTCCCGGCCGCCTTGGTGGACACGACCTCCACCTCACCGGGCGCCTGCGAGAACTGCACCACGGATTCGACCGACTTGCCCTTCACCTGGAGGTCGAGCGTGTGGTCGTAGAAGCCGACCGCCCCCTGGACCTGGCCGGAGACGAGCGCGGTCTCGGCCTGGACGCCGGCCGGTTCGCTCAGCAGCTCCACGTCGAGGCCTTCGGAGTCGAAGTAGCCGAGCCGCTGGGTGAGCATCGCGGGCAGGTAGATGACCTTGTCCAGGCCACCGACCATGATCTTGACCTTCTCGCCCTTGCCGTCGGAGCCGGTGGAGGCGGTGGAGGCCGCGTCGTTGGCGCAGGCGGTGAGCGAGGAGAGGGCGAGCAGGCCCGAGGTGGCCAGGGCGGCGTATCTGGCGGTCTTGCGCATGGCGGTTCACGTCCTTGTGAGGGTGCGGTACGGGGAGGAAGGGGGCCTCGTCAACGGGGTTGACCCGAGGGGCCGTTCAGTTGTCGGAGCCCGACGGCTTCCAGCGGAAGATGCGGTTCTCGGCGAAGGTGAGAAGCCCTTCGGCGAGGAGGGCGACGACCGCGAGAATCACCATCGCGGCGTACACACCGGCCGCGTTGAAGGTGCCCTGGGACTGCGCGACGAGCAGGCCGATGCCCTTGGTCGCGCCGATGTACTCGCCGACGATCGCGCCGATGAGGGCGAAGCCGAAGCTGACGTGGAGGCTGGTGAAGATCCAGGAGGTCGCGGACGGGATGACCACCTGAAGGGTCACCTTGCGGTCGCTGGCGCCGAGGATGCGGGCGTTGGCGACCAGGTTGCGGTCGACCTCGCGGGCGCCCTGGAAGGCGTTGAAGAACACCGGGAAGAAGACGAGCACGACGGCCGACGCGATCTTGGAGGCCGGACCGAGGCCGAACCAAATCATGAAGACCGGGGCGAGGACGATCCTCGGTACGGAGTTGAGCACCTTGATGTATGGACCAAGGATGTCGGCGAGCAAGGTGATCCGCCCGAGCGTGATACCGAACACGACACCGGCGATCACCCCGATGACCCAGCCGACCAGCGCCTCCTGGAGCGTGAACCAGATCTGCTCGCCCAGGGAACCGAGCGCGGTCCCGTGCATCACCCAGGTGTAGATCTGGTCCCAGATCTTCGAGGGCATCGAGAAGTTGAACGGATCGATGACCTTGGCCCGCGCGAGCCATTCCCACAGGCCGAGAACGGCGACCAGGAGCAGCACTCTCGCCGCCCCGACGCCGACCCTGCGTCGACGGGCGGCACGCGCGCGTGAATGGGCGCGGTCCACCTTGTTGCCGGGCTCGGTCATGGTCAGCGCCACCTGGGCCTCGGGCATGACGTCAGGCGACATTGGCCGCACCCCTTTCGCGCGTGATGCGGACCTCTTCGCCGAGGGACTCCCAGATCTCGCGGTAGATCTCGATGAACCGCGGCTCCAGGCGCACGGATTCGACCTTGCGGGGCCGCGGCAGGTCGATGTCGAAGACCTGCTTCACCGTGGCGGGCCCGGCGGTCATCACGACGACCTTGTCGGCCAGCGCGATGGACTCCTCCAGGTCGTGGGTGACGAAGACGACCGAGGCGCCGGTGCCTTCCCACAGCTCCAGGAGCTCGTCCGACATCAGGGCCCTGGTCTGCACGTCGAGCGCCGAGAACGGCTCGTCCATCAGCAGGATCTCGGGGTCGTTGACGAAGGTCGCGGCGAGCGCGACGCGCTTGCGCATACCGCCGGAGAGCTGGTGCGGATAGCGGTCCTCGAAGGCGGACAGCCCGACCCGGGCCAGCCACTCGCGCGCCTTCGCCTTGGCCTCGGCCTTCGGTACGCCACGGAAGCGGGGGCCCGCCATGACGTTGGACAGGACCGTGCGCCAGGGGAAGGTGGCGTCCTGCTGGAAGACGAAGCCGACCTTGTCGCCGACGCCGGAAACCGGCTCACCGGCCACCAGCACATGACCCTCGGAGGGCTCTTCCAGCCCGCTGACGAGGGTCAGCGTGGTCGACTTGCCGCAGCCCGTGGGGCCGACGACCGCCACGAACTCGCCACGCCCGACAGTGAGATCAAGCTCCCTGACAGCCGTGTGCAGACCCCCCGACGGGGTCCTGAAGGTTTTGCTCGCGCCCCGTAGCTCGATGGCGGGGCTGGTGTCTGCGCTCATGGCCGGGACCGTAGATGTGGCCCGGACCACAACAGCAGTCTTCTGGGCGCAAGCCATTCTTTTGCTCGCAAGAGCCTGTTGTGCTCGTTTTGCTCGCGCTACAACTGCGGAGCCGAAACATGGGCTTAACGCTCACTTGGCCTTGAGGAAAGAGGCCCAATGATTGACGTCATGGTCGTGGACGACGATTTCCGCGTCGCCGAGATCAACGCCAAGTACGTGGGAAAGGTTCCCGGATTCCGGGTCGCCGCCCGCGCGCACAGCGCTGCCCAGGCGCTGGCCACCGTGGAACGCGGAGCCATCGACCTGGTGCTGCTCGACCACTATCTGCCCGACCAGACCGGTCTCGAACTGGTCCACCGCATGCGGGAACAGGGCCACACGACGGACGTCATCATGATCACGGCGGCCAGCGACGTGACGACCGTGCAGCGGGCGATGCGTCTGGGCGCCCTGCACTACCTGGTCAAGCCGTTCACCTTCGCCGCGCTGCGCACCCGCCTCGACTCGTACGCCGCCCTGCGCCGTACCGTCGACCGCGTCGGCGGCCGTGGCATCGCCGGCCAGGAACAGGTCGACCGCATCTTCGGTGCCCTGCGTACGACATCCGCGCCGGCCTCTCCCGGCCTGCCCAGCGGTCACTCGGAACCGACCACCGACTTGATCTGCGCCGTCCTCCACAGCGCCGGCCACCCGCTCTCGGCCCACGAGGTCGCCGCCGAGACCGGCCTGAGCCGCTCCACGGCCCAGCGCTACCTCCGCCACCTTGAACAGGCCGGCCGCCTCCGCCTCTCCCTCAAGTACGGCGACACGGGCCGCCCGGAACACCGGTACGCCTGGGTGGCGCCGTAGCCGGACGCTCTCCGGAGCCGTACGACGACCGGACCGCGCGCCTACGAGGACGGCGGCCGCCCTCGCTACACGGCCCCCGCCCCCGTCAGCGCCCGTACCTCGGTCTCCGCGTGCTTGGCCTCGTCCGGGACCTCCGACGAGGTGACCGTGCCGAGCCAGCCGGCCAGGAAGCCCAGCGGGATCGAGACGAGGCCGGGGTTCTGGAGCGGGAAGAACTGGAAGTCGACACCCGGGAACAACGACTCCGGACTGCCCGACACGACCGGCGACAACACCACGAGCGCCAGCGCGGGGATCAGTCCGCCGTATACGGCCCAGACGGCGCCGCGGGTGGTGAAGCCGCGCCAGAACAGCGAGTAGAGCAGCACCGGGAGGTTCGCCGAGGCGGCGACGGCGAAGGCGAGGCCCACCAGGAAGGCGACGTTGAGGTCCCTGGCGAGCAGGCCCAGCGCGATCGCGACCACACCGATACCGACAGCCGCCGTCCGCGCCACCGCGACCTCGCTGTACGGCTTGGCACGCCGGCGACGCAGCGACGCGTACAGGTCGTGGGCCACGGACGCCGAGGAGGCCAGCGTGATGCCGGCGACCACCGCGAGGATCGTGGCGAAGGCCACCGCGGCGACGATCGCGAACAGGACCGTCCCGCCGGTGGAGTCGGCGCCGCCCAGGTCGAGCGCCAGCAGCGGGACCGCTGTGTTCCCCGCCGCGTTCGACTTCTGTACGGCCTGCGGCCCGACGATCGCGGCCGCGGCGAAGCCGAGCACGATCGTCATCAGATAGAAGCCGCCGACGAGCCCGATCGACCAGATCACCGAACGGCGCGCGGCCCGCGCGGTGGGTACGGTGTAGAAGCGGGACAGGATGTGCGGCAGCCCGGCCGTCCCCAGGACGAGTGCCAGGCCCAGGCTCATGAAGTCGAACCGTGCGGTCCAGTCCCCGCCGTACTTGAGTCCCGGCGCCAGAAACGCCAGGCCGTGACCGCTGCGGTCGGCAGCGGTGAGCAGCAACCGGTCGACGTTCCCATGGAAGCGCAGCAGGACCAGCACCGTCAGCGCGACGGTGGTGCTGAGCAGCAGGACCGCCTTGACGATCTGGATCCAGGTGGTGGCCCGCATCCCTCCCAACGACACATAGATCACCATGAGCGCGCCGACGCCGATGACGGTCCACGCCCGCGCGGCCGGGCTCGTCCCGCCCAGCAGCAGCGACACCAGGCTGCCCGCGCCCACCATCTGTGCCACCAGATACAGAACGGACACGGTGACCGAGGAGGTTCCCGCCGCGATCCGCACCGGCCGCTCGCTCATCCGCGCGGCGACCACGTCGGCGAGCGTGAACCGCCCGCAGTTGCGCACCAGTTCGGCGACCAGGAACAGCACCACCAGCCAGGCCACGAAGAAGCCGACCACGTACAGCATGCCGTCGTAGCCGTACAGCGCGATGAGCCCGGTGACGCCGAGGAAGGAGGCGGCCGACATGTAGTCGCCCGAGATGGCAAAACCATTCTCCATCGGGGAGAAAAGCCGCCCGCCCGCGTAGAACTCCTCTGCCGAACCGTGCCGGTTGCGACTCACCCAGGTCGTGATCCCCAGGGTGACGGCGACGAACCCGCTGAACAGCAGCAACGCCAGCGTCTGATGATTGCCGGTCACGAGACACCGCCTCGGACACCACGCGTCAGTTCCTGGGTGTCCCACCGCAGTTCGAGCGCGGCCCGGTCCCGGCGCAGCCTCGCGTGCCGGGCGTAGGCCCAGGTGAACAGGAAGGTGGTGGCGAACTGCCCGAGCCCAGCGAGCATCGCCACGTTCACGGCCCCCGCCACGGGCCTGGCCATCAGCCCGGGCGCGGTCGTCGCGGCGACGACGTAGGCCACGTACCAGGTGAAGAACACGGCCACCGCCGGCACGACGAACCTCAGATAGCGACTGCGCACCTCCTGAAAGGCCGCGCTGCGCTGCACCTCCAGATACACGTCCGCGGTGCGCAGCGCCACTCCCCCGCCCTCCCTGCGAGCGGACGGCACCTCGGCGGCGGGCACGCCCGCGCCGTCCAACTCGCCCCAGCCGGAGGCGAGTGCGTCGTACCACGGGTCGTGGTACCTCACCTTTCCGGATGCTTCGGCGGGGGTCGGATCATGACCTTCGTGGTTCTCGGCCGGGCTCTCGTGAGCACTCCCGCCACCGCGGGGACGACCGTCGCTTGACTGCATGCCCAAGGATGGACAGAACGGGAAGATCCCCGACTCTTCTTCTCCGCTGTCTTCACCCCATCAGGTGACTCACCCCGCTGGTGGCCGCACCAGGCCCTTCCCGTAGGCGTAACGCACCGCCTGGGCACGGTCCTTGAGCCCCGTCTTGGCGAACAGGTTGTTGATGTGGGTCTTCACCGTCGCCGTGGAGACATGCAGCTTGCGGGCGATCTCCTGGTTGCTCAGCCCCTCGGCGATCAGCACCAGCACCTCGGCCTCCCGCGAGGTGAGCCCGTCCGGCGGCTCGGCGGGTCCCGGTTGCGGCTGCGGCTCGGGCTCCGACAGGCGCTCCAGCAGCCGCCGTTGGATGCTCGGCGACAGCCCCGCGTCCCCGGACAGCACGCTCTGCACGGCTCGGACGATCTCGTCGCCGCCCGCGTCCTTGGTGAGATAGCCGCGTGCCCCCGCGCGCAACGCCGGGAACAGCGAGTCGTCGTCCGCGAACGTCGTCAGCACCACGACCTGCGTCCCCGAATGCTCCGCACGGATCCGCCGGGTCGCCTCGACCCCGTCGCAGCGCGGCATGCGCAGGTCCATCAGGACCACGTCCGGGGCGAGTTCGGCGACGAGCCGCACCGCCTCGTCCCCGTCACCCGCGGCGCCGACGACCTCGATCCCGGGCAGCAGCCCGAGCAGCATCACAATGCCTTCCCGTACGACGGTCTGGTCGTCCGCGACCACGACCCGCGCCGGCCTCGTCACGGCCTCCTCGGTCATGCGGGCACCTTCAGCGTCACCACGAACCCCTCCTCGTCCGGCTCGGCACGCAGCGAACCGCCCAGCAACTCGGCGCGTTCCCGCATGCCCAGCAGACCGTATCCACCTCCCGACCCGGTCAGTTCGCCGGGCGAGCCGCCCGAGTCCCTTACGTCCAGGGTCACTTCGCGCTCTCCGTAGTCCAACTGAAGGAGCACTTCGGCGCCCGGGGCGTGCTTGCGGACGTTCGTCAGGGCCTCCTGGGCGACCCTGCGCACGGCCTGCGACGCCTCTGCCGAGAGCTGCCTCCGATCACCCGTAACGGTGACCCGGGCACCACCCGTCGTGGCCACGATCTCGGTCAGGAAGTCCTCCAGCGGGGTCATCTCGCCCCGCAGCGCGGACAGGGCCTGCCGGGTCTCGGCCAGGCCGTCGCGGGCCATCCCCCGTGCCGCCACGACCCGTTCCAGAATCGTCTCCGGGTCGGCGCCCCGCTCGATCAGCAGCCGGGCCGCCTCCAGGTGCACGAGCTGGGCCGAGAGGCTGTGGGCCAGCACGTCGTGGATCTCCCGGGCGATCCGGGCCCGCTCCCCGAGTGCGGCGGACTCCGCCTCGGCCGCGCGGGCCATGCGTTCCTGGGTGAGCAGCCTCTGGGCGTTGCCCCTGGCCTCGGCGTCGAGGCGGAGCGTGTATCCGGCGAGGGCCAGCCCCGCTGTCGTGACCGCGGTGGTCAGCCATACGTCGTTGTTGACCGCGGCGAACGTCGCGAGGGACACCGATGTCACGGGCAGAGCCACGGCGATGGGCAGCCGCTCCAGCGAACTGACCGCGCAACCGCACCAGATGACGATGGCCATGGTCGCGAACCCGACCGCCTGTCCTGCGATCGCGAGGCCGAGGAGCACGGCGATGCATGCCAGCGAGGGCAAGAGCCTGTGGGCGAGGGTGGCGCGCCAGAAGGACCAGGCGACGACAGCCGCCACGAGGACCCCTGCCATGCCACCGGCCAGGGCCCAGCCGTGGACGTGGTTGCCTTCGAAGGCTCCCCACAGCAGCATTCCGATCACCAACAGCCTGACAACCCAGGCGAGTACGCGCCGGGGCCGGGAGATTCCCTCCCGGCCCAGCGCCTCCCGCGAGGGCCAGCGCGTCCAGGCGTTCTCCGTCACACGCGCTCCTTCCAGGTGGGCCGCGCCATGCCGAGACCGTACGCCGGAGCCGGTCCGGCCACCCCGGTGTGCGGCTGGGCCCGCCAGACCAGGACGCCGGAGCGGACCAGCAACGTGGCCGCGAGACCGAGCATCAGGGCCGAGCTGTCCTGGTGCACACCCACGGCCGCGCCGAGGGCGAAGAGGCCTACGCGCAGGGCTATGCCGACGATCCAGACTCCCGCGCTCGCCTTGGTGCTCTTGCTCCACACCGAACCGTCCGCCTCGGTCCACAGGCGCGTGGTCCAGGCCCAGCCGGCTCCGGTGGCGAGCCCGATGACCACCTCGACGCCGAGCAGAATTGCCGACTCGGTGCGGTGGTGCGCGTCGAGTATGCCGGGCTCGCGCAACGCGACGACCGCGAGGATCACGGGGAGCAGCCACCAGCGCCGGTCGGTGCCGATCCGGCGCGCACCGAACTGCCGCACGATCACCACCGCGACGACCGCCACGATCACCAGCGTGTTGACGAGCCCGGACATCAGAGCCTCCGTGAGCGGAAGAGGATGCCGGCGGCGAGCGCTGCCGACGTCTTCGAAACTACGGAGATCCGCCGGCCGGCAGGTCGGCGCCAGGGTGGATCGTGGGTGGATCCCCGCACCACCCCGATCTCCACCCGCGGGTGGAGCCGACCGACGGCGCGGGCCTCGGTCCGGGCCCAGGACGGGTCCGGGCCGAGGCCCGCGCGACGGTTCTGGCGCCGAGGGTCAGGCGTCGATCCTCGACCGGTCCAGCGTCGCGGCCGAGCTGGAGATGAACTCCTTGCGCGGTGCCACGTCGTTGCCCATCAGCAGATCGAAGACCTGCTCGGCCGCGTCCAGGTCGGAGAGGTTGATCCGACGCAGGGTGCGGTGACGGGGGTCCATCGTCGTCTCGGCCAACTGGTCGGCGTCCATCTCGCCGAGACCCTTGTAGCGCTGGATGGAGTCCTTGTAGCGGACGCCCTTGCTCTGGAACTCCAGGAGCTTCTCGCGCAGCTCACGGTCCGAGTACGTGTAGACGTACTTGTCCTGGCCCTTCTTGGGCTGGACCAGCTCGACGCGGTGCAGCGGCGGTACCGCGGCGAACACCCGGCCGGCCTCGACCATGGGCCGCATGTAGCGCTGGAACAGGGTCAGGAGCAGACAGCGGATGTGGGAGCCGTCCACGTCGGCGTCGGTCATCATGATGATCTTGCCGTAGCGGGCTGCGTCGATGTCGAAGGTGCGGCCCGATCCCGCCCCTATGACCTGGATGATCGCCCCGCACTCGACGTTCTTCAGCATGTCGGTGACGGACGACTTCTGGACGTTGAGGATCTTGCCGCGGATCGGCAGCAGCGCCTGGAACTCGGAGTTCCGGGCGAGCTTGGCGGTGCCGAGCGCGGAGTCTCCCTCGACGATGAACAGCTCGCTGCGGTCCACGTCGTCGCTGCGGCAGTCGGCGAGCTTGGCGGGCAGCGAGGAGGACTCCAGGGCCGTCTTGCGGCGCTGAGCGTCCTTGTGCTGCCGGGCCGCGATACGCGTGCGGGCGGCGGAGACCGCCTTCTCCATGACGACGCGGGCCTGTGCCGCGGCATCGCGCTTCGTGGAGGTCAGGAACGCCTTGAGCTCCCTGGCGATCACGGTGTTCACGATCCTGCGGGCCGCCGACGTACCGAGGACCTCCTTGGTCTGGCCCTCGAACTGGGGCTCGGCGAGGCGGACGGTGACGACTGCGGTGAGCCCCTCCAGCGCGTCGTCCTTGACGATGTTGTCCTCGGCGACACGCAGCATCTTCTTGGCGCGCAGCACCTCGTTCAGCGTCTGGGTGACCGCTTGTTCGAAGCCGGTCACATGGGTGCCGCCCTTGGGCGTGGCAATGATGTTGACGAACGACCTGAGGGTCGTGTCGTAACCCGTCCCCCAGCGCATGGCGACGTCGACACCGAGTTCGCGGGTGACCTCGGTGGGGGTCATCTGGCCGTGGTCGTCCAGGACCGGGACCGTCTCCTTGAAGGTGCCCTGCCCGGAGAGGCGGAGTACGTCGCAGACGGGCTTGTCGCTCGCCAGGTACTCGCAGAACTCGCTGATGCCGCCGTCGAAGCGGAAGGACTCCTCACCCTTGCTGCCGCCCTCGCCGAGGCCGTACTCGTCGCGGACGACGATGGTCAGCCCGGGCACCAGGAACGCGGTCTGGCGGGCCCGCTGGTGCAGGTTCTCCAGCGAGAGCTTGGCGTCCTTGAGGAAGATCTGGCGGTCGGCCCAGTACCGCACGCGCGTGCCGGTGCGGGTCTTGGGAATGCGCTTGGCCTTGCGCAGGCCACCGGGCTCGAACGAGGCGTCCGGACCGGCGGCGGTGAAGGAGCCGGGCACACCGCGCCGGAAGCTGATGGCGTGTGTGTTGCCGCTGCGGTCCACCTCGACGTCCAGCCGCGCGGACAGGGCGTTCACCACGGAGGCGCCCACGCCGTGCAGACCGCCGGAGGCGGCGTAGGAGCCACCGCCGAACTTGCCGCCGGCGTGCAGCTTGGTCATGACGACCTCGACACCGGAGAGGCCGGTCTTGGGCTCGACGTCGACCGGGATGCCCCGGCCGTTGTCCCGGACCTCCACCGAGGCGTCGTCGTGCAGGATCACCTCGATGTGGTCGCAGTAGCCCCCGAGGGCCTCGTCCACGGAGTTGTCGATGATCTCCCACAGACAGTGCATCAGGCCACGGCTGTCGGTCGACCCGATGTACATACCCGGGCGCTTGCGTACGGCCTCTAGCCCCTCAAGGACGAGCAGGTGCCGCGCGGTGTAGTTGGAACCGTCCCGGTCTGCTCCTGCCAGCAGCGCTGTCGACGGCACGGACGTTTCGGCGGTCACGCGGTTCGCTCCTCGCTGAATTTCAGATGAGGCCCTTTTGGGTAAGGGCCCGGCTTCGGTTGCCGCTCAGAGGGTACCGAGGCCTGGTAGAGCCGTTGTAACGCCACCCTCGTCTCCTCCTCACACTAGTCCAGGGTCGTATACCTGTTCGATCCCTCGATGGAGTGAAGTACATATCACGTTCCCTTCGGGGCATGAACCATTTAGGCTCCGGGCACGTCCTCAAGAACAACCGGCAAGCCAGCCGGGAGGACCGACCCCCTGACAGACAGCGCGAACCCGTACAGACACATAGACACGCAATACGGCACATTCGCCGCCAACCGGCAGCAGACAGCCGCCCCGGAAGAATTTTTCGAGGAAAAGCCCCGAGCGGGAACGTTTTCGGGCTGGTTGGATGTTGACCCTGGTACGACAGCTCGTCGAGCTAGAGAAGAGGCGACGTGACTACTGTTCTGACCCCCGCGAGCCCGCTGACGGCCGCCGATCGCTGCGACCGCTGCGGCGCCCAGGCATACCTGCGCGTCGTCCTGCTCAGCGGCGGAGAACTGCTCTTCTGCGCCCACCACGGCCGCAAGTTCGAGCCGGAACTCAAGAAGATCGCCGCTGAGATACAGGACGAGTCGGAGCGGCTGACCTCCGCTCCCGCTGCGAGCACTCCTGAAGAAGAGCGCTGACACTTCGCGTCCACGACGAGCCAGCACCGGCAGAGGCCGGCGACGGGCGGCCCCGCTCCTGAACCACAGGAGCAGGTCGTAGGACCCCTCGGCGGTGAGCTTCTCGGCCGGCACGGTC
>NZ_JBEXDX010000036.1:0-93881 GCF_040605995.1 Streptomyces sp. NPDC005492 | reverse complement strand
GCCCGGCGCAGACCCTCGTACTGGACGTACTTGGGTCTGCGCCGGGTGCGGCGAGAGTGCGTGCCGGGCGTCGCGCGGCAGGCGGGACTTTGCGGACACGGCCTAGCAACCGGCCGCAGGCGCATGGGTGTTGCCTTCCCGGGTACCCGGAGTCCGACCGGGCCGACCGGACCGGACAGGGAGGCGACACTCATGGGCCTGGGCGGATGCATCATCCTCATCGCCGTCGGCGCGATTCTGACCTTCGCGACCGACTGGCACATGCAGGGGGTAAATCTCGACCTGGTCGGCGTGATCCTCATGATCGTCGGGCTGATCGGCGTCGTGACGTTCAGCAGCATGGCCAAGCGTCGGCGGGTTGTGATACCCGGCCAGACGACCGTGGTCGAGGACGACGAGACGCGCAGCGGGTACCGGGGCGGCTACGGGGCGTGAGCCACGGAACCAGTGGTACACCCTGGACACTCGGGCGTAATCGCCCGCACACGACATCCACAGACAAACGTGAGCAATCAGCGACTCGGGTCGCATTGTGCGGTTGTGTGAACCTCGTGAAGACTTCGTGCAGTTGAGGGTCCGGGGAGAGGCAGCCCCGGGCCCGTCTCACGATCACCATGGGGCCGGTACCACGGGCGTCGGCGGTGCCACGCTGGCCGCGACGGGCCTGTGGCTGAACGGCATGGCGATGATGGTGGCGGCGACCACGCTGGTGGCGGCGGGCATGGCCCTCTACAAGCCGGCCCCGCGCCCGCGCCGCCGCTGACACCTGCCGGTCGGCCGGCCTCAGGCGTCCTGGTCGTCCATCCCGGCCAGCACGAGGGGGAGCCGGTCCGCCCCGCCCTCGGTGAGACGGACCGGAACACCCCAGTCCTGCTGGTGGACATGGCAGGCGGGGTATTCGTCGGCAGGGGCGTCGTCGCACGACGCGGCCATCGCGGAGACGTGCAACACGCCTTCGGCGACAGCGGGGTTGAGGGTGAGGGTGCGGATCAGGTCCGTCCCCGAGCCTTCGCCCCGGTCGAGCAACTCGGGCGGGGTCGCGGAGACCAGCAACCGCGTCGAGGGCCCGTACCGGGTGTCGAGCTTCTGCCCGGCCGGCGCCTGGAAAACAACCTCCAACCGCAGCTCGCCCGCGGCAACTTCGGTGGCCGCGCGCTGCGTCCGATGGGCCACGGACTCGACCCGTACGGCCTCCTCCGGCAACCGCAGCCGGGTCAGCCGATGCCGGGCCGACTCGACGACGACGATCTGGTCCCCGACGAGCACGGCATCGCTCGGCTCCCGCAAGTCCGTGGCCAGCGTGGTGACTTGGCCGGTGGCGGGGTCGTAGCGGCGCAGCGCGTGGTTGTAGGTGTCGCTGATCGCGACCGAGCCGTCAGGGAGCGCGGTGACGCCCAACGGGTGCTGGAGCAGAGCCTGTTCGGCAGCACCGTCCCGATGCCCGAAGTCGAAGAGGCCTGTCCCTACGGCAGTGTGGACGGCGCCGTCGAGATCCACCCAGCGCAGGGCGGAGGTCTCCGAGTCGGCGACCCAGAGCCGGTCGGCGGTGGCGGCGAGCCCGGAGGGCTGCGCGAACCAGGCCTCGGCGCCGGGCCCGTCGACGAGCCCTTCGTTGGTGGTACCGGCGGTGACGGAGACGGTGTCGTCGGCGGGATCGTAGGCCCACAACTGGTGGACACCGGCCATGGCGATCCACACCTTCCCCTGCCACTGGGCCACATCCCAGGGCGACGAGAGGCTGACCTCGCGGGCGGGCCCCGATGTCGCCTCGCCCTGCATCCACTGGCGGCCGGTGCCGGCGAGGGTGGTGACGGCGCCGGTGGCGAGGTCGAGCCGGCGCAGGGCGTGGTTCACGGTGTCGGCGACCAGGACGGACCCGTCCTCGACGAGGGTCAGTCCCTGCGGCTCGTTGAAGGCGGCGGAGTCGGCCGTACCGTCGCCGAGGCCGCGCGCCCCGGACCCGATCCGCCGTACGACGGTCTCGCCGTCCGCCGCCAGCTCGACCAGTTGATGCCGGGTGGTGTCGCTGACCAGGAAGGTCCCGCCGGGGAGGGCGATGGCCCTGCCGGGGAAGCGGAGCACGGTGGGCTCGGGCTCGGGAGGCACATACGGCCCGTCACCGCGCCGAAGCGTGCCCTTGGCGGCATGCTCGGCCTCCAACTCGGTCACCAGCCGCTCGATGGCGTGCGCATGCCCCTCACCGGCGTGCTGCGCGACGACGTACCCCTCCGGGTCGATCACGACGAGCGTCGGCCAGGCGCGGACGGCGTACTGCTTCCAGGTCGCGAGCTCCGGGTCGTCGAGCACCGGATGCTCGACGCCGTACCGCTCGACAGCGTCGACGACGGCCTGGTGCTCGGCCTCGTGCACGAACTTCGGCGAGTGCACGCCGATGATCACCACGGTGTCCCGGTGCTTCTCCTCCAGCTCACGCAGCTCGTCGAGGACGTGCAGGCAGTTGATGCAGCAGAAGGTCCAGAAATCCAGAATGACGATGCGTCCCCGCAGGTCGGCGAGGGTGTACTGCTTCTCCCCCGTGTTCAGCCAGCCGCCCTTGCCGGTGAGCTGGGGGGCGCGGACTCGGGCGCGGGAGCGGGGGGCGGGGGATGCGTCGGTCATGGGATCAAGGGTGCCACTCGCCACTGACAGTCACGTCGCCAGATGCTCCGCGAAGATCCCGACGAGGATACGACCGTAGGGTTCGGGGACCGGCAGTGTCGGGGGCCGGCCCAGAGTCAGGGGCAGAGCGCCACCAGGAGATCGACCACGTAGGCCTCTTCCACCTCCTCGCCGGAGAAGGCCTTGCCCAGCCGCTCGCGCTCGTCGGCGAGAAAGGCACGACGGTCGTTCCCGTCAAGGACGAGGAACGCCGAGCGGCTGCCGATGTTGGCGAGGTGCACGTCCAGACGCGCGAGCGGCTGGGGGAGCCGTTGACGGTGGCCGAGTTGGCCGGGCGCGCTTCCGTCTCCCCCGCGACCCTGCATCGGCGCTTCAGGGCGCAGCTCGGGACGACTCCGCTCGCCTGGCTGACCGGGGAGCGGGTGGCCTTGGCGTGCCGGCTGATCGAGCGTGGAGAGGAACGGCTCGATGTCGTGGCGGCCCACTGCGGACTGGGGACCGGCGCGAACCTGCGCGTGCGGCTGCGGCGGGAGACCGGGTTGAGCCCGTCGGCCTATCGGCGGCGTTTCGGACCGGCTGCCGGGGAAGCCGTAAGAGCATGAGATTCCTCGTACGCGATCGGATCCTCGGCTTCGGTGAGGATTACTGGATCGAGGACCAGAACGGCAACAAGGTGTTCCTGGTCGACGGCAAGGCCATGCGCATCAGGGACACCTTCGAGTTGAAGGACACGCACGGGCGCGTGCTCATCGACATCCACAAGAAGATGCTCGCCCTGCGCGACACGATGGTCATCGAACGGGACGGCGAACCCCTCGCGACCATCAAGCACAAGCGGTTCTCACTGCTGCGCAACCACTACCGGGTGTCCCTGGTGGACGGCACCGAACTCGACGTCAGCGGCAAGATCCTCGACCGCGAGTTCGGCATCGACTACGACGGCGAACTGCTCGCCCAGATCTCCCGGCGCTGGCTGCACATCCGGGAGACGTACGGCGTCGACATCGTCCGGGACGACGCGGACGCGGCGCTGCTGATCGCGGTGGCGGTGTGCGTGATCCACCTCGCGGAGAAGGAGCGGGAGGACTAGGGCCGCCCGTCCTGTTCGGCCGCCATGTGGGCATGTTCGGCCGCCATGTGGGCGCGGGACCGGCGGCGCGCCCGCTGGCGGTCCCCGCAATAGCCGCCCATGACGGCCAGCACGCCGAAGACCGCGCTGGCCGTCCAGCCGTAGGGGTCGTCCTGCGTCCTGCCCACGAGCCAGATGTACACAGTCAAGGGAACCCACGCGACGAGCATGGTGGCGAGTACGACCCGGGGACGGGCGGTCGACCAGGAACCGCGTGGCACGGTGTCGTAGCCGATGCGGGTGTAGTGGGCCTGGCGGCGGCGTTCGAGGTGCAGGAGCGCCCAGACGAGCAGCCACGCGCACGTGCCGACGAGGATCGTCCGGAAGGCGTCGAAGGTCAGGCCGGCGGGTATCGCGACGAGCAGGCCGGAGGCCGTGGCACAGCCCAGCGGGTGCCGGGCGGCGAACGCCTGGGGTGCCGTCGGTGGGTTCGCTCCGCCCATGCCACGGTCCAGGGCCAGGTAGGCGCGCTCAAGTGCGGCCACTATCCGGCCGGTTCTGCCGTTCACCGGAAGCGCTCGGGGCGCTCGAGCCCCAGCACCCGGTCCTTCAGCGCCGGGAACTGCTCCCGTGTCGCCGCCACCTTCCCGGGGTCGAAGTCCACCGTCAGGACCTCCTCCCCGGCGCCCGCCTCCGCGAGGATCTCGCCCCAGGGATCTACCACGATCGAGTGACCAGCCTGGGGAACTCGGGCGTGCGTACCGGCCGTTCCACAGGCGAGTACGAAGGACTGGTTCTCCACGGCTCGGGCCCGGGCGAGGAGGGTCCAGTGGGAGCGGCGGCGCTCGGGCCAGCCCGCCGGGAGGACCAGGGTCTCGGCGCCGGCGTCGACAAGGCCGCGGAAGAGTTCAGGGAAGCGGAGGTCGTAGCAGGTGGCGAGACCGATGGTGGTTTCGGGGAGGCGGACGGTCACCAACTCGCTGCCCGCGCCCATCAGTACCGCTTCGCCCTTGTCGAAGCCGAAGCGGTGGATCTTGCGGTAGGCGGCGGCCAGTTCACCGGAGGGGGAGAAGACGAGAGACGTGTTGTAGAGGGGGCCCTCTGGGTCACGTTCGGGGATCGAGCCCGCGTGCAGCCATACACCCGCGTCGCTCGCCGCCTTGGCCATCGCCTCGTAGGTCGGACCTTCGAGCGGTTCGGCCTCGTCGGCGAACTGCTCGTAGGCGAACGCGCCCGTGGTCCACAGCTCCGGCAGGACGACCAGATCGGCACCCGCCTGTTCACGGACGAGTGAACCCATCCGCACCCGGCGGGATTCAACCGATTCGCCCTCGTCTACGGCGATCTGGAGGAGAGAGGCGCGCACACTACCACCGTCCTGGCATTCGAGCCGTTCACACGGGCCTACGATCGTCACACGAAAGCACTGCCGGGGTGCCTCACAGCAGCGTAACTTAGCGTTCCAAGACACCCGCCGACAGCCACCTCCCGCCACCAACACACCTGTACCGACCGCCGAGGGGTCCCGTTCCGTGAGTCTGCATCCCACTCTCCAGCCCTACGCCGACGCCTGGACCCACTCCATCGAAGCGATATCCGAGCTGGTCACCCCGCTCGCGGAGGGAGAGTGGAACCGGCGAACGCCGTGCCCGGGCTGGTCGGTGCGTGACGTGGTCTCGCACGTCATCGGGCTGGACAACGAGATGCTCGGCGACCCGCGCCCCATCCACACGCTCCCGCGCGACCTCTACCACGTCACCAACGAGCACCAGCGGTACATGGAGATGCAGGTCGACGTCCGCCGTCACCACACGGCACCGGAGATGACGTCGGAGCTGGAGTACACGGTCATCCGCCGCAACCGGCAACTGCGCAACGAGTCGCGCGACCCCGGCACGAAGGTGCGCGGCCACGTCAGCACCGAGGTCACGCTCGAAGAGTCCATGCGCAACCACGCGTTCAACGTGTGGGTGCACGAGCAGGATCTGCGCGCCGCCCTCGGCCGCCCCGGCAACCTCGACTCACCCGGCGCGCACATCGCCCGTGACGTGCTCCTCGGCGAACTCCCCCGGATCGTGGCCGAGGACGCCGGCGCACCGCGCAGTTCCGCGGTCGTCTTCGACGTGCACGGTCCGATCGAGTTCCTGCGGACGATCCGCGTCGACATCCAGGGTCGCGGCACCCTGGAGACGGCCCCCGCGCTCGGCCCCGCCGCCACCCTGATCCTCGACTGGGAGACGTATGTGCGACTGGCCTGCGGACGGGTCTCCCTCGACACGGTGACGGACCGCGTCAAGGCGGACGGCGATCCGGAGCTGGCCGCGTCGATACTGCGGAACTTCACGGTCACGAAGTAGCCGACAGAAGTAGCGGACGGTGGGGCGGCGGCCGACCGCCCCGGTCCGGCCGTCACACCGGCACGTGCACCGTCTCCACCCGGCTCGCCACCAGCCGCTCGCGCTCGCGGCGGGCCGCCCGGCGCCGTAGCCGCAGGACCTGGCTGACGCCGATCGCCTGGATCAGGAAGACCACCGAGAACGCGATCGAGTAGTTGTCGTCGGTCGCGTCGAGCAGCACACCGACCGCGAACAGGGTCGTCATCGAGGCCGTGAAACCACCCATGTTGGTGATTCCGGAGGCGGTGCCCTGGCGCTCCGGCGGGTTGGCCGGGCGGGCGAAGTCGAAGCCGAGCATCGACGCCGGGCCGCACGAGCCGAGCACGGCGCACAGCACGATCAGCAGCCACATCGGCGCGTGCTCGCCGGGATAGAAGAGCGCGGCCGCCCACACCAGCGCCGTCGCCCCGACCGTGCCCAGCGCCAGCGGCAGCCGCGCCGCGTGGTGCCGGGCGACGATCTGGCCGTAGACCAGACCGACGACCATGTTGGAGAGCACGACGAGAGTGAGGAGTTCGCCGGCGGTGGCGCGGGACAGGCCCTGGGCCTGGACCAGGAAGGGCAGGCCCCACAGGAGCAGGAACACCATCGCCGGGAACTGGGTGGTGAAGTGCACCCACAGGCCGAGGCGGGTGCCGGGTTCGCGCCAGGAGGCGGCGATCTGGCGGCGGACGTAGGCCGCGCCCCGGTGCGGGAAGGGCTCCGGTTCGTGGCCCTCCGGGTGGTCCTTCAGGAAGAGCAGCAGCAGGACGAGTACGACGACTCCGGCGAGTGCGCTGCCCGCGAAGGCGGCCGTCCAGCCGATGCCGTGCAGCAGCCGGGCGATCACCAGGGTGGAGACGAGGTTTCCGGCCATGCCCGCGAGGCCGGCGAGCTGCGCGACCATCGGGCCGCGCCGGGCCGGGAACCAGCGGGTGCCGAGCCGCAGCACGCTGATGAACGTCATCGCGTCGCCGCAGCCGAGCAGCGCGCGGGAGGCGAGGGCGGTGCCGTAGGAGGGGGAGAAGGCGAAGCCGAGCTGGCCGGCGGTGAACAGCAGTACGCCGATGGTCAGCACCTTCTTGGTGCCGAGGCTGTCGACGAGCAGGCCGACAGGTATCTGCATGCCCGCGTAGACGAGGAGTTGGAGGATCGAGAACGTCGACAGAGCGGAGGCGCCCACGTGGAAGCGCTCGGCGGCGTCGAGGCCGGCGACACCGAGGGACGTACGGAAGATGACCGCGACGAAGTAGACGGAGACGCCGATGCCCCACACGGCGACGGCGCGGCGGCCACCGGGCGGATCACCCGGCAGGGACATCGCGGAAGCGGAAACCGAACCCGAACCGCTGCTGCTCATCGGACCTCACCCCGGGCCAGGTGGGAGAACCAGTCGACGTGCCGATGCACGATTTCTACGGCCGCCTCGGCGTCCCCCGTGCGCAGCGCGTCCAGGATCTCCTCGTGCTCGGTGAGCGTCTTGGCTATGCGGTCGGGGTGCGAGTGCATGATGGCGACGCCCATCCGCAGCTGCCGGTCGCGGAGTTGGTCGTAGAGCCGGGAGAGGATCTCGTTGCCCCCGCTGCGGACGATCTCGGCGTGGAAGCAGCGGTCGGTGACGGCGGCGCCGGCGAGGTCTCCGGCGGCGGCCTGTTCCTTCTGCCGGTCGAGGAGTTCCGCGAGGCGCGCGACGAGCGCCGGTGACGCCGGTACGGCCTTGCGGACCGCGTGCTGCTCCACCAGCATCCGGGTCTCCACCACGTCCGCGATCTCCTGCGAGGAGACGGGCAGGACCAGGGCGCCCTTCTTCGGGTAGAGCCTGATCAGCCCCTCGGCCTCCAGGCGCAGCAGCGCCTCGCGCACCGGCGTCCGGGAGACCCCGACGGCCTCGGCCAGCTCGCCCTCGGTGAGGAGGGTGCCGCCCTCGTAACGCCGGTCCAGGACGCCCTGTTTGACGTGGGCGTAGACGCGGTCGGCGGCGGGTGGTTGCTTGACGGTGAGGGACGCGGACGGGGACAGGGACGACATACGCACAGCATAGATACAACACGTACGCATGAGGACCGCCCGTCCAGGATGTGGAACCCGCCCGAGCAACCGCACAACCTTCTGTGCTACTTACGTGTCACACACGTGCGGCCCTCTTTCTCCCCCCTCCAACTGGGCCGCTCCTCAGGGGCATTCAACGTATTCGGGGTACCTCAGTTGATTACTGCCATTACCGGCATCAAGGGCAGCCGCTTCCGCAGAGCCGCCGCGGTCACCGTGACCGCAGGCGCCGTGCTCGCGACCGGCGCCCTGACCGCGGCACCCGCGCAGGCGGTCACGACGCCGTCGATCGTGGCCAAGGGCGGCTTTGTGATGAACAACGCCACCGGCAAGGCGCTTTACACGAAGGCCGCGGACACCAAGCGGTCCACCGGCTCCACCACGAAGATCATGACCGCGAAGGTCGTGCTCTCGCAGTCGAACCTCAACCTCGACGCCAAGGTCACCATCCAGAAGGCGTACAGCGACTACATCGTCGCCAACACCGCCTCCTCGGCCCACCTGATCGTCGGCGACAAGGTCACCGTCCGCCAGCTCCTCTACGGCCTGATGCTGCCGTCCGGCTGCGACGCGGCGTACGCGCTCGCCGACAAGTTCGGCGCGGGCTCGACCCGGGCCGCGCGCGTGAAGTCGTTCATCGCGAAGATGAACTCGACGGCGAAGACGCTCGGCCTGACGAACACGAAGTTCGACTCGTTCGACGGCATCGGCAACGGCAACAACTACTCGACGCCGCGCGACCTCACCAAGCTCGCCAGCAACGTGATGAAGAACGCCACGTTCAAGACGGTCGTCAAGACAAAGAAGTACACCGCCAAGACGATCACCAAGACCGGCAGCACCCGCACGATGGCTGCCTGGACCAACACGAACACGCTGCTCAGCAGCTACAGCGGCACGATCGGCGTGAAGACCGGCTCCGGCCCCGAGGCCAAGTACTGCCTCGTCTTCGCCGCCACCCGCAACGGCAAGACCGTCATCGGCACGGTCCTCGCGTCCACCTCCGTCACCCAGCGCGCGACGGACGCGACGAAGCTGCTGAACTACGGGTTCGCGAAGATCGGCTGACACCCACATCACACACGAAGCGGGCCCACTGGAACGACTGGTGGGCCCGCTTTGCGATACACCAATTGGCCAACCCACGGATGCAGTTGGCGATCTTTCCCTCGCAATAGTGAACATCACTGCGCCGGCTGGCATATTCAATTCCCTCCGCCCTAGGTTCCGCAGCGGAGGTGGTTCATATGATCGAACCCAACAAGCACCAGCCCGACCCACGGACACAGCAGGACGCGATCGACGCCGGAGACTTCGTCTACGCGGCTACCGGAGCGCGCGTCCGGAGGCTGACGATGCCGGACGGGACGCACTGGTTTCCGGCGGTGGATGTCTGCAAGGAGTTGGGGTACACCACCCCTCGAAAGGCGCTCCTCGACCATGTCCCAGAGGAGCATCGAGAGATTCTTGAGACAGTGACTGGACGTCATGGTCTCAGCATTCCCGCAGGTAGAGAGTGGCGCCGAGACCTGAATCTCATCGATCTCCAGGGGCTGATCCTTCTCGTCAGCGCCTGCACCAAGCCGGAATGCGCCCCCTTCAAACAGTGGGTCGCCGAGGTGATCGAGACCGTCCAGCGGGAGGGTTCGTACACCCTCGACGAAGCCGAGGTGCAGCCCGCCGCCGCCGGCGCTCCGATCGCGTACGCCATGCCCGAGCAGGTCGCCGAGGCCATCGTCCGACTCGAAGAGCGCAACCTCGCGACCGACGAGCAACTCGCCGTCGCCCAGCACGAATCGCTCGCCCTGCAACGGACCACGGTCGAGATGCAACGAACCATGGTCGAGATGCAGCAGACCATGGTGGAGATGCAGCGCGAAACGCTCGCGGCCCAGCAACTCACCGCCCATGCCATGGAACGCATCGCGAACCGGATCGACGTCCTGGCTCTCGACCGCCCGGCACCCGCCACCGCTTTCTCCGCGAGCCCGACGACGGAGTCCGTGCTGGCCGACTGGCGACAGCGGCTGTCCGTGACGGCGGACGTCTGGACCGTGGCCGTGGTGATCGTGCCGGTCCTGGTGGAGGAGGGCGAACTGTGTCAACCGCTCGACTCGATCGCGGCCCGTACGGGACTCTCCGTGCAGCGCGTCAACGACTGCCTGCGCATGCTGCGCAAGCACGCCTGCATCCACTCCCGGGGCGGCAGCGAGGACGGGGCACCGATCTACGTGCTCAACCGTCCCTGACCAGAACGACGGCAGAAAGCAGCAGAGGGGCCGGCCGCAAGACGAATTTGCGGCCGGCCCCTCCACGTCGAACTTAGCCGATCGAGACGGCCCTCACGTCCAGGTGATCAATCTCTTCGGCTGCTCCAAAATCGCCGCCACATCCGCCAGCACCTTCGAGCCCAACTCCCCGTCCACCAGCCGGTGGTCGAAGGACAGTGCCAGGGTCGTGACCTGGCGGGGCTTCACCTTGCCCTTGTGGACCCACGGTTGGAGTTTGATCGCGCCCATCGCGAGGATCGCGGACTCGCCGGGGTTGAGGATCGGGGTGCCGGTGTCGATGCCGAAGACGCCGACGTTGGTGATGGTGATGGTGCCACCCTGCATCGCCGCCGGGGACGTCTTGCCGTCCCTGGCCGTCGACACCAACTCGCCCAGTGACGCAGCCAGTTGCGGGAGCGTCTTCGCGTCGGCGTCCTTGATGTTCGGCACGATCAGGCCGCGCGGGGTCGCCGCCGCGATGCCGAGGTTGACGTAGTGCTTGAGGACGATCTCCTGGGCGGCCTCGTCCCAGGACGCGTTGATGTCCGGGTTGCGCCTGATGGCGACCAGCAGGGCCTTGGCGATCAGCAGGAGCGGGTTGACCCGCAGGCCCGCCATCTCCTTGTCCTGCTTGAGCTCCTCGACCAACTTCATCGTGCGGGTCACGTCCACCGTCACGAACTCCGTGACATGCGGTGCCGTGAACGCCGAGCCGACCATCGCCGCGGCCGTCGCCTTGCGGACGCCCTTGACCGGGATGCGGGTCTCCCGGGCCGTGTCGTACGTCGGCGTCACGGCGGGCGGAGCCGGCTGGACCTGAGGGGCGGCCACGGGCGCCGGAGCGGGGGCCACCGCCGCGTGGACGTCCTCGCGGGTGATGACGCCGTCCGGGCCCGACGGGGTCACCGTCGCCAGGTCGACGCCCAGGTCCTTGGCCAGCTTGCGCACCGGCGGCTTCGCCAGCGGGCGGGATCCCTCGACGGTGGCCGCGGGCCCATGGCCGTTCAACTCGGCCTGGACGGCGGCCCGGTACTCCTGGACCGGGGCCGTCGCCGGTTCCTGGGCCGGGATCTCCGCGCCCTTGCGGGGGCGGCGCTTGGTGGAGGACGTGGAGACGCCGTAACCCACCAGCACGGGCGTGCGGGCGGCCGGCTTCGCCTCCTCCTGCGGCTCCGGCTCCGCCTTCTGCTCGGCCGGGGCCTCGGCGGCGGCACCCTCCACGGCCACCGCGATGATGGACATGCCCACGGCCACCGTCGTCCCCTCGGGGAAGCGGAGTTCGCGGACCACGCCGTCGTACGGGATGGGGAGTTCCACCGCCGCCTTCGCCGTCTCGACCTCGCAGACCACCTGGCCGTCGGTGACGGTGTCGCCGGGCTGGACGTACCACTTGAGGATCTCGGCCTCGGTGAGGCCCTCGCCGACGTCCGGCATCTTGAACTCGCGTACGGACGCTTCTGTCATCGTCGTCACGCCCCTCTCCCTCAGTACGCCAGAGCGCGGTCGACGGCGTCGAGCACCCGGTCCAGGTTCGGCAGGTACTCCTCCTCCAGGCGGGCCGGCGGGTACGGGGCGTGGTAGCCGCCGACCCTGAGCACCGGGGCCTCCAGGTGGTAGAAGCAGCGCTCCGTGATGCGGGCCGCGATCTCGCCGCCAGAGCCGAAGAACACCGGTGCCTCGTGCACGACGACCAGGCGGCGGGTCTTCTCCACCGAGGTCTGGATCGCGTCGAAGTCCAGCGGGGACACCGAGCGCAGGTCGAGGATCTCCAGGGACCTGCCCTCCTCGGCGGCCGCGTCGGCGACCTCCTGGCAGAGCTTCACCATCGGGCCGTAGGCGGCGAGGGTCAGGTCACTGCCCTCGCGCACCACGCGGGCCTTGTGCAGGGGGTCGGGGATCGCCTCGGTGTTGACGTCGCCCTTGTCCCAGTAGCGCCGCTTCGGCTCGAAGAAGATCACCGGGTCGTCGCTCTGGATGGCCTGCTGCATCATCCAGTAGGCGTCCGACGAGTTCGACGGGCTGACGATCTTGAGGCCGGGCACGTGCGCGAACAGGGCCTCGGGGGACTCCGAGTGGTGTTCCACCGCGCCGATGCCGCCGCCGTAGGGGATGCGCACGACGACCGGCATCTTCACCTTGCCCAGGGAGCGGGCGTGCATCTTGGCGAGCTGGGTGACGATCTGGTCGTAGGCCGGGAAGACGAAGCCGTCGAACTGGATCTCCACGACCGGGCGGTAGCCGCGCAGGGCGAGGCCGATGGCGGTGCCGACGATGCCCGACTCGGCGAGCGGGGTGTCGACCACCCTGCTCTCGCCGAAGTCCTTCTGGAGGCCGTCCGTCACGCGGAAGACGCCGCCGAGCTTGCCGACGTCCTCGCCCATGATGAGGACCTTGGGGTCGGACTCCAGGGCGGCCCGCAGCGATTCGTTGATCGCCTTGGCCAGCGGCAGGTTCTTGAAAATCGCGGTCTCCGCCATGTCACTTACCCCCTTCTTCGTCCGCGAACGACGCCTGGTAGGCGGCGAACTGGGCCCTCTCCTCGTCGACGAGCGCGTGCCCGTCCGCGTACACGTGCTCGAAGATGGCGAACCGGTCCGGGTCCGGCATGGCACGGACCGCTTCGCGCACTCGCCTGCCCAACGCCTCGCTCTCGGTCTCGAGTTCCGCGAAAAATCCCTCGTCCGCGTGGTTTGAGGCCTCCAGATACGTGCGCAGGCGCAGGATCGGGTCCTTCGCCTCCCAGGACTCGCGCTCCTCGTCGGCGCGGTACTTGGTCGGGTCGTCGGAGGTGGTGTGCGCGCCCATGCGGTACGTGTACGCCTCGACCAGCGTCGGGCCCTCGCCGTTGCGGGCCCGCTCCAGCGCCCACTTGGTGACCGCGAGGCAGGCCAGCACGTCGTTGCCGTCGACGCGGACGCCCGGGAAGCCGTAGCCCTGTGCGCGCTGGTAGAGAGGGACGCGGGTCTGCTTCTCGGTGGGCTCGGAGATCGCCCACTGGTTGTTCTGGCAGAAGAACACGACCGGCGCGTTGTACACCGCGGAGAAGGTGAACGACTCGGCGACGTCGCCCTGGCTGGAGGCGCCGTCCCCGAAGTAGGCGATGACGGCGCTGTCGGCGCCGTCCATGGTCACGCCCATCGCGTAGCCGGTGGCGTGCAGGGTCTGCGAGCCGATGACGATCGTGTACAGGTGGAAGTTGTTGGTGTTGGGGTCCCAGCCACCGTGGTTGACGCCCCGGAACATGCCGAGCAGGTTGGTCGGGTCGACCCCGCGGCACCAGGCCACGCCGTGCTCGCGGTAGGTCGGGAAGACGTAGTCGTCCTCACGGGTGGCCCGCCCGGAGCCGATCTGGGCGGCTTCCTGGCCGAGCAGCGAGGCCCACAGGCCCAGCTCGCCCTGGCGCTGGAGGGCGGTGGCCTCGGCGTCGAAGCGGCGGGTGAGCACCATGTCGCGGTACAGGCCGCGGAGCTCATCGGGGGTGATGCCGGCGACGTACTTGTCGTACGGGGCGGTCCTGGCGTTCTTGACTCGCTTGCCCTCGGGCGTCAGAAGTTGGACGAGGTCCGGGTCGGCGCCCTTGGCCTTGCTTCCGGCGCTGCGTCGCGGCTTGCGCGGGGCAGTGCTCTCCACGGTCACGTGTGCTCCTCCGTCGGTCCGGCTCCCCGGGTTCGCCGGGTGCCAGTGCGGCTCACCTGCGCCCCACGGACGCACAGGGTGGGTGCGGTTCGTCGGGAACAGGCGTGACAGGTGCCCCGGCGAGCGCCCTGCAAAAGGCACGTTACCCAGTGCTCCACAATTCTGTGAAACCCCTCCTGACCTGCGTTTTTGCTTGGATTTCCAAGTAAATCGCGAAAGTCGGGAACAAGTCCTGGTCACAGCCTTGCAGGGGGCCGGAACAACGGCACGTTATCCCGCTCACCTCGGGCACGGGAAGAGCCCGTGTGTGAGACTTGCCGAGTGCCCGAAGACGTAAAAATCAGCGTATTTCTGGTCGATGACCATGAAGTGGTCCGCCGGGGTGTTCACGAGATGCTCACGGTCGAGGACGACATCGAGGTGGTCGGCGAGGCGGGTACGGCGGCCGACGCGCTGACGCGGATCCCGGCCACCCGCCCCGATGTCGCGATCCTGGACGTACGGCTCGCGGACGGCAGCGGGGTCGAGGTGTGCCGCGAGATCCGGGCCCGGGACGACTCCGTGAAGTGCCTGATGCTGACCTCGTTCGCGGACGACGAGGCCCTCTTCGACGCGATCATGGCGGGTGCCTCCGGGTACGTCCTGAAGGCCATCCGGGGCAACGAACTGCTGGCCGCCGTACGGGATGTCGCGGCCGGGAAGTCGCTGCTCGACCCGGTGGCGACCGCCCGGGTCCTGGAGCGGCTGCGCACCGGCGGCGCCCGGCAGGACGACCGGCTGGACCGGCTCACCGACCAGGAGCGCAGGATCCTCGACCTGATCGGGGAGGGGCTCACCAACAGGGCGATCGGCGAGCGGCTGCACCTCGCCGAGAAGACGATCAAGAACTATGTGTCGAGTCTGCTGTCCAAACTCGGTATGGAGCGGCGCGCGCAGGCGGCGGCCTATGTGGCGCGGAGACAGGTCGAGCAGCAGCGCCATTAGGGACCAAAGACCCCTCCCCAGGGGCATCGGTCCGGCCGACAGTGATGACATGTCCTCCGACGCAGAGCTCGCCGTCGACCTGCTCGCCCGTACCGACCACGGCCGGGTGGCGACCACCCTGGGAGCGCTGCCTTTCCTGGCGCCCGCCCGTCACATCGTGGCGGACGAGCGGCTGCTGCTGCGGATGCCCCGGAGCCACGGCCATCACCACGCGTGCGTGGACCGAGTCGTCGCGTACGGCGCCGACAACCTGGACTCGGCCGGGCCGGAGGACGGCCTGTGGTCCGTACAGGTGATCGGCACCTGCGAGCCGTACGAACCGACGGCGGACCAGGTCGAACGTTTCGGACCGACCAGGGACGCGATGGTGTACCTGCGCATCGAACCGCGACTCAGCACCGTGCACTCAGCGGACGGCGGCCCGGAACGGCGCTTCGGACCCACCCTGTGACCGAAAGCGACCACCGACGACCGAGCGGTGACTTTCTGTGACAAGCCGCAGCTCACGGGCCCGTTCCGTGCCCTAGCATCGGCCGCGTGCCGCGCTTACGTGTACCACCCCCCATGCCCCACGCGCCCCCTCTGGGCGCCCTCCTCCGCCAGTACGCCGCCGGGTCCGCCGTCGCCTGCGAACCCGTCGAACAGGGCCTCCTGAACCGCGGCTACCGGCTCCGCACGACCCGGGGCCGCTACTTCCTCAAGCACCACTTCGACCCCGAGACCGCCGACCCGGCGGCGATCGCCCGCCAGCACACCGCGACCCGGCGCCTGGCCGACCTCGGCGTCCCCGTGGCCCCGCCGCTGCCGGGCCACGACGGCCGCACGGTCGCCGTCGTCGGCGGCCACGCCTACGCCCTGCACCCCTGGATCGACGGCCGCCACCGCCACGGCGGCGAGCTGACCACCGTCCAGTGCGGGCGGCTCGGGGCGCTGCTGGGGGTCGTCCACGCGAGTCTGGAGCGGGTGATGCCGGGGCGCCGGGAGGAGTGCGGGCCTGGGGCCGACCCCGCCGACACCTTCGCCCTCATCGACGACCTGCTCGGGCACGTCCGCCGGCACCGGCCCGCCGACGCCTTCGACGAACTGGCCCGGCGCCGGCTCCTGGAGCGCCGGGACCTGCTGGAGCGGCACGCGGACCGACGGCCGCCGCGCGGGGGCTCCGTGGGGTGGGTACACGGGGACTTCCACCCGTTCAACCTGCTCTACAAGGGCGAGGCCCCCGCCGCGATCGTCGACTGGGACCGGCTCGGCGTGCAGCCCCGCGCGGAGGAGGCCGTACGCGCCGCCGCGATCTTCTTCGTACGGCCGGACGGTGCCCTCGACCTGCCCAAGGTGCGGGCGTACGCGCACGCGTACCGGCGTGCGGCGCACGCCTCCCCCTCCGAACTCGCCGCCGCCGTGCACCGGGTGTGGTGGGAGCGGCTCAACGACTTCTGGATGCTGCGCTGGCACTACGAACGCGGCGACACCCGCGCGGACCCCCAGTTCCCGGCGGCCTCCGCGCTCGCCGTGTGGTGGACACGGGAGTACGACGCCGTGTGCGAGGCCTTCACGCAGTGCGCCCCATAGGGGCACCGGAAAACGGCACGCGCGCGTGGACCCCTCTTCAGGGGCGCACGCGCGCGTGAATCCTCTTCTGCCGCGATGCCGCGGCCGGGTCAGCCCCCCAGGGCGCCGGCGACGGTGTCACCGGCGCCACCGTCGTCACCGCCGCCCGTGTCCGTCGGGTCCGCCGAGGTCGTCGCGGACGGGGTGTCCGAGGGCTCCTCGGAGGCCGTCGCCGACGGAGTGCTCGACGGCTTTTCGGAAGCCGTCTCCGACGGGGTGTACGAGGGCGTGTCCGAGGGCGTGTAGTCCGAACCGGAGCTCGTGCCGCTGTCGTCCGAGCCCGTCTCCGAGGGCGAGGCGCTCGCCTCGTCGCTCGGTGTCTCGCTGGACTGGTCGTCCGTGGCGGACTGCGAGGTGGTCGGCGACTGCGTGGTGCCCGAACCGCCGCTTCCGTTACCGGTGTTGTTCAGCGCCAGCGCCACACCCGCCGCGATGGCGATCACCGCGAGCACGGCGAGGATCCACAGCTTGCCCCGGCCGCTGCCGTGGTTGCCGTGCCCCTCGAAGCCGCCGTCGTCGCCGTTGCCGTAACCGCCCGGCAGGATCGGCTGCGGGATCTGGGTGGTGCCGGAGGCGTCCTGCGGCATCGCGGTCGTGCCGGCGAAGCCACCCGGCGGGGTCTGCTGACCGTTCGCCACCGTCACCGGGCCGGTGTTCCAGGTGCCGGTGTGGCCGCCCTGGTCGTAGAGCATCTGCAGGCCGTACTGGACCAGCCCGCGCATCTCCTCGGCCGTCTGGAAACGGTCGTCCGGGTCCTTGGCGAGGGAGCGCATGACGAGGCCGTCCAGCTCCGGCGGACAGACGCCGTTCGAGGTCTGGGACGGCGGGACCGGGATGTCCTGGACGTGCTGGTAGACCACCGACAGCGGTGTCTCACCGGTGAACGGGGGCCGCAGCGCGAGGAGTTCGTAGAGGAGGCAGCCCGTCGCGTACAGGTCGGAGCGGTGGTCGACGGCCTTGCCGAGCGCCTGCTCCGGCGAGAGGTACTGCGGGGTGCCCATGACCATGCCGGTCTGCGTCATCGTCGTGGAGGCGCCGTGCAGGGCGCGGGCGATGCCGAAGTCCATGACCTTCACGGCGCCGTTGTGCGTGATGATCACGTTGGCGGGCTTGATGTCGCGGTGCACGATGCCGTGCTGGTGCGAGTAGGCGAGCGCTTCGAGCACCCCGGAGACGATGATCAGGGCCTGCTCGGGGCCCGGCGCCTCCGCGTTGAGAAGGAGGTCGCGGATGGTCCGCCCCTCGACGATCTCCATCACGATGTACGGCACGGACTGGCCGCCCACGTAGTCCTCGCCGGAGTCGTACACGGCGACGATCGCATGGTGGTTGAGGCCGGCCACCGACTGGGCCTCGCGCGTGAAGCGGGCCTTGGAGGTCGGGTCCTCGGCCAGGTCGGAGCGGAGCAGCTTGACCGCGACCGTGCGCCCGAGCCGTACGTCCTCGGCCGCGAACACCTCGGCCATACCGCCGCGACCCAGTCTGCGGGTCAGCCGGTACCGGCCGTCGCCGACCAGTCCGCCGTTGCCCCACAGCTCCGGTGCGTCCGACATTCCGCCGCCAGCCGCCTCGGGGTCGGACGGGCCCTGAGCGTGCTGCTGTGCCATCAGTCCTCGCCGTCGTTTCTGCCCGCGGTGCGCGCGGTGTTGTTACGGTCTCCGTCGGCCACGCTACAGGCTCAGCGCAAGCCTCCGGTCCGGGATCAGTGCCGGAATCGTCCGGAGACGGACCGGCCATCAAATCGGTATCACGGGCCCTCGTGCAAATTCTGTGTACCGCCGGTACAGCACCTGTAACGCTTCCACGACTCTTCTTTCGCGTACGGTCACGGAACGGGCACCGCGCTTGACGTGTCAGTGGCCTCCGGCAGACTTGGCCGGGAATGGCACATTCGATCACCGAACCGGCGCCGATGGGGGACACGGGACATGAGTCAGGACGGCGCACAGGGCCGGTATACGGGCCGCGCGCTCGCGGGCGGCCGCTATCAGCTCCGCGACCTGCTCGGCGAGGGCGGCATGGCCTCCGTGCACCTCGCGTACGACTCCGTGCTCGACCGCCAGGTCGCGATCAAGACGCTCCACACCGAACTCGGCCGGGAACAGGCCTTCCGCGAGCGCTTCCGCCGCGAGGCCCAGGCCGTGGCCAAGCTCACGCACACCAACATCGTCTCGGTCTTCGACACCGGCGAGGACGCGCTCGACGGCTCGACGATGCCGTACATCGTCATGGAGTACGTCGAGGGCCGCCCGCTCGGCTCCGTACTCGACGAGGACGTACGGCAGTTCGGCGCGATGCCCGCCGACAAGGCGCTGAAGATCACCGCGGATGTGCTGGCCGCGCTGGACATCAGCCACGAGATGGGCCTGGTCCACCGGGACATCAAGCCGGGCAACGTCATGATGACCAAGCGCGGGGTCGTCAAGGTCATGGACTTCGGCATCGCGCGTGCCATGCAGTCCGGGGTCACCTCGATGACCCAGACCGGCATGGTCGTCGGCACCCCGCAGTACCTCTCGCCGGAGCAGGCGCTCGGCCGGGGCGTGGACGCGCGCAGCGACCTGTACTCGGTCGGCATCATGCTGTTCCAACTGGTCACCGGGCGGCTGCCGTTCGACGCGGACTCGCCGCTGGCCATCGCGTACGCGCATGTGCAGGAGGAGCCGGTCGCGCCCTCCTCGATCAACCGTTCCCTGCCGCCGGCCGTGGACGCGCTGGTCGCCCGCGCCCTGAAGAAGAACCCGAACGAGCGCTTCCCGAACGCCGAGTCCATGCGCGACGAGTGTCTGCGGGTGGCCTCCTCGCTGCACGCGGCGGCCCCGAGCATCGTCCCGGGCACCCCCGCGCAGAGCGGCTCCGGCGTCGGCTCCGCGGTGTTCCCGCCGGTCGACCAGTCGGCCCCGGCACCCACCGGCCCGGTCCAGACGCCGTACCAGCCGGGTCCCTACGGCGGCACTCCGGCGCCCTCACCGGCGTACGGCTATCCGCAGCAGTCGGGCTACCAGACGCCGGCCTCGGCCGGGTTCGGGCAGCAGGGCATCTCGACGCCGCCGCCGTACAACCTCGCTCCGCAGCCCGCGGCGGGCGGCGGCAGGAGCAGCAAGCCGGTGATCATCGGCTCGGCCGTCGTCGCGGTGGTCGCGGTCGGCGCCCTGATCGTCGCCCTGTCGCTGAACAACGGCAGTGGCGACGACGCGAAGGGTGGCGGCGGCAGCGCGAGCGCGAGCACCTCGGCGACCGCGGTCGAGGGCCACCGTGACGGCGACACGACGAAGACGATCGAGACGACCGCGTGCACGGAGCCGGAGGAGTCGTACAACGACCCCAGCCAGATCCAGGTCCCGAACTTCCAGTTCAAGTACATCGACTCGGTCAAGTCCTGCCTGCAGGCCGCGGGCTGGAAGGTGAAGACCAAGAGCGAGGACGAGAACACCTACGGCCAGGGCACGGTCATGGACCAGTTCCCGGCGGCCGGCACGGACGTGGACCCCAAGAAGATGCCCGAGATCCAGTTGGGTGTGTCGACGGGCAACCCGTCCTGATCCCGTGATGTGGAAGGGCCCGGCAGCGACCGCTGCCGGGCCCTCTGGGTATCTAGGGGTGTCTACAGGTACGGGCCGCCCACACGTCCGGCGCCCGGCGGACCCTCCTCGCCGCCGTCACCGACGCCCGGCGGCAGGGCCCGGCGCATCTGCTCCAACTGGGCCCGCGCGGCCATCTGCTGGGCGAACAGCGTGGTCTGGATCCCGTGGAAAAGTCCCTCCAGCCAGCCCACCAACTGGGCCTGCGCGATGCGCAGTTCCGCGTCGCTGGGGATCGCGGTGTCCGTGAAGGGCAGCGAGAGCCGCTCCAGCTCCTCGACGAGCTCCGGCGCCAGGCCGTCCTCCAGCTCCTTCACCGAGCTGGCGTGGATCTCCTTCAGCCGCACCCGGCTCGCCTCGTCGAGAGGAGCCGCCCGCACCTCCTCCAGGAGCTGCTTGATCATGCTGCCGATCCGCATGACCTTGGCGGGCTGTTCCACCATCTCCGTCACCGGGATCTCGCGGGAGTCCTCGTCCCCGGTGCCACCGAGCGCCATTCCGTCCTGGCCCACGACCAGGATCTGAGGCTTCTCCGGTGACCTTTCGTTCCTCGGCATCTCCATGCCGCCATTGTCTCGCACCCGTACACCTCCCCACCCTGGTGCCCCCCCTCCTGGCGTGATCCACCGTTTGCCCGAACCCGGAATGCCTCCGAGCCCGCCCGGTGTGACGCTGGTTCCGTCGATCTTGCCGCCTCTGCTCGGGAGGGTCACGGACGTGACTCCATGGCTACGCACTACGGGACTGCTGCTCGTGCTGGGCACGGGGGCGGTGGTGAATCCGTACGGGGGGCCTTCGGCGTACGGCGTGGAGGCGGGGGCCGCAGGGACCGCCGGGGGCGGTCACGTCGAGGCCACGCCCCCCGCATCCGCATCCGCCTCCCCTCTGAGGCCCGCCTCAGGTCCGGACCCTGCTCACGCCCCCACGCATGTCCCCGCTCATGCCTCCGCCGAGCCCTCCCGTGCGGGAAGCAGGGCGGGTGAAGGCCGGGAACGTCCGGGGCGAAGCGCGGAGCCGACCAAGAACGAGGACGAGGACGAGGGCGGAGGGACCAGCGAGGACCCGGCCGGTCTGGAGGCGGACGAGGGCGACGAGGGTGGCCGCTCGGCCGGTCCGGTAGCCGCCGACTCCGCGTCACCCCAGGAGACGGCGCAGGTCACGGGGCAGAAGCCGGGGGTCACACCGTCCCCGCCCGCGCACCAGTCCGTCACCCACGCCGAGGACCCCACCGAGCCGGTGTTGCGGATCCTGCCGCTGGGCAGCGGCCTGGTCCTCATCGGGCTGGGCTTGGGCCTCGCCTTCATCGGCTTGCGGGTGCGGCGGGGCTAGCTGGGGCCGGGGGCCGGTCGGCGGAGCGGGTCGCAGGAGAGCAGTGGGGAGTGATCGGCTCCGGTGAGCGGAGCCTGGTGCGTGCGGCTGCGAAGCGGCGGAGGCGGTGACAGCCGCGGCTGCCGCCGCTGGCGAGTCGATGGGGCGAGCCGACGACCTACGACAACACCGCGGATGCGGGCACTTGGCCCCGCATACACGGCGCCGATAGCCGGGGCCGGGGGGGTCGGCCGGCCGAGCAGGTCGCAAGAGAGCATTGGCGACTGATCAGCCCGGTGAGCGGGGCCTGAGGCGTGCGGCTGCTAGGCGGCGGAGGCGTCGACAGCAGCGGCTGCCGCGCGGGCAACGCGATGGGGCGCGCCAACGACCGACGACAACATCGGGGATGCGGGCATCAGGCCCCGCGTTCGCGGCCTGATTCCTATCGGCCTGCGGGTACCGCGGGGCTAGCCGGGGCCGGTCCGGTGGAGCGGGTCGCAGGCAAGCAGCGCTGACTGATCGGTCCCGGTGAGCGGGGCCTGAGGCGTGCGGCTGCCGCCGCGAGCGACGCGACGGGGCGAGTCGGCGACCTACGACAACACCGCGGATGCACGCACCACGCCCCGCATCCGCGGCCTGATCCCTGTCGGGCCTGCGCGCGCGGCCCGGCTAACCGGGGCGAGGGCCGGCCGACCAGGTCGCAGGCAAGCAGCGGCGGCTGATCGGCCCCGCCTCTGCGGCCTGGTCCGCCGGATCGGCCCCAGCCGGCATCAGGCCTACGGCGCGACGAGCAGCACCTTTCCGATGTGGCCGCTGTCTTCGACCACCTGGTGCGCGCTCGACGCGTCGCTCATCGGCAGCTCCCGGTCGACGACCGGGCGGACGTGGCCGGCGTCGATCAGTGGCCAGACGTGCTCGCGTACGGCCGCGACGATGGCCGCCTTCTCGGTGAGCGGGCGGGCCCGCAGGGAGGTCGCGCTGATCGCGGCCCGCTTGCCGAGGAGGGCGGCGATGTTCAACTCGGCCTTGATGCCGCCCTGCATCCCGATGATCGCGAGCCGGCCGTTGACGGCGAGGGTCTGGACGTTGCGGTCCAGGTACTTGGCGCCCATGTTGTCGAGGATGACGTCGGCGCCGGAGCCGCCGGTGGCCCGCGCGATCTCGGCGACGAAGTCCTGCTCGCGGTAGTTGATCAGGATGTCGGCGCCGAGCTCGGCGCAGAAGTCGAGTTTCTCCTTGGTGCCGGCCGTGACGGCGACCTTGGCGCCGACGGCCTTGGCGAGCTGGATCGCCATGGTGCCGATGCCGCTGGAGCCGCCGTGCACGAGCAGGGTCTCGGCGGGGCGGAGGTGGGCGACCATGAACACGTTCGACCAGACCGTGCAGACCACCTCGGGCAGCGCGGCGGCCTGCTTGAGGTCGACCCCCTGGGGCACCGGCAGCAGTTGTCCGGCCGGCACGGCGACCTTCTCGGCATAGCCGCCGCCCGCGAGCAGCGCGCACACCTCGTCGCCGACCGACCATCCGGACACCCCGGGGCCGACCTCGATGATCCGGCCGGAGCATTCGAGGCCGGGGTAGACGGACGCGCCGGGCGGTGGGTCGTAGAAGCCCTGGCGCTGCATGATGTCGGCACGGTTGACGGCGGTGGCCACCACCTGAACGAGTACTTCGCCCTCGCCGGGTACCGGATCGGGGACCTCGTCCCACACCAGCGCCTCGGGCCCACCAGGTTCGGAAATCGTGATCGCATGCATGGGCCCGACGCTACTCCTCGTCATACGTCCGCCCGCCGAATGTGGGTCACTCCGGCAACGGCCGGGTGTCCGGCGCGACCTGCGAGCCCGGTGACACTCGCACGATGGTGATGAGCCGGTCGGTGAGCTGAAGCGTTCCGACGGCCGGGTCGTCGTAGCCGAGCACCCGGTGTCCGCGGACGACGCTCACCACCAGGTCGTCCGTCTCGCGCGGTGTTCTGCCCACCTCCGCCTTTATGACGGGCCGCTCGGTCATGTCGAGCCCGCTGCCCTGCTGGATGAGGTCCTCCATCACCATGCCGGCGGCGGGGCTGAGCACGGACAGACCCAACAGCCGGCCGGCCGCGCTGGCGCTGGTGATGACGGCGTCGGCGCCGGACTGCTTGAGCAGCGGCGCGTTCTCCTCCTCGCGCACCGCGGCCACGATCTTCGCGGAGCGATTGAGCTGCCGGGCCGTGAGGGTCACCAGGACGGCCGTGTCGTCGCGCTGTGTCGCGATGATGATCTGCCGCGCCTTGTGCACCTCGGCCCGCTTCAGGACCTCGCTGCGGGTGGCGTCCCCGACGACTCCGACATAGCCCTCGCTGCTCGCCGCCTCGATCGCCTTCGCGCTGGGGTCGACCACGACGACCTGTTCCTTCTTCAGCCCCGTCGCGCACACGGTCTGGATCGCGGACCGCCCCTTCGTGCCGAAGCCGATGACGACGGTGTGCTCCCGCAACGTGGACCTCCAGCGGTTCAGACGCCATTCCTCCCGCGTACGTTCGGTGAGGACCTCAAGAGTGGTGCCGACCAGCACGATCAGGAACAGCACACGCAGCGGCGTGACGACGAGGATGTTGGTGAGCCGAGCGCCGTCACTGACCGGGGTGATGTCGCCGTAGCCGGTGGTCGAGAGGGTGACCGTGGCGTAGTACAGCGCGGCAAGGAAGTCGACCGAGCCGTCCGAGTTGTCGTTGTAGCCCTCGTGGTCGGCGTAGACGATCAACGCGGTGGTGACCAGCAGGAACAGGGCGATGGACAGCCGCTTGGCAACCTGCTGGAAGGGGTGCTCAACCACCTTCTTCGGGAGTTCCACCCGATGGGGCACGAGATGTTCGTCCGCCTGGCGGGCGATCGCATCATGGCCCGGTTGTTTCACGTGAAACACACCCCGATCCCGGCGGCCGCCCAGGGCAGGTCGATCAGTTCGGTCTGCTCTCCCTGCCGGGCTCCACCCGGTGGTACGACCGCGAGCGCGTCGGCCGCCGCGATACCGCGCAGCATGGCCGGACCGTTGTAGTGCAGCGGGACGGCACAATCGCCCCGCAGAACGGCGGGGACGAGCCGGGTGTCGTACGGGTGCCCGTGCACCGCGTCCTGGAGGGGCAGCGCGTACGGCTCGGGGGCGGGGTGCGCCGAGAGGGTCCGCAGCAGCGGTTCGGCGAGGGTGAGCAGACCGGAGACCGCGGCGAGGGGGTTGCCGGGCAGGCCGACGAGGTACTGGTCGTCCTTGATGCGCGCCAGCAGCATGGGGTGGCCGGGGCGCACCTTGACGCCGTCCACGAGGAGTTCGGCGCCGATGCCGCGCAGGGTGGGGTGGACGTGGTCGACCGGACCGGAGGCGGTGCCACCGGTGGTGACGATGAGGTCGGCGGTGCTGCCCGTGATGGCCTTGCGCAGCGCCTTCGCATCGTCGCGGAGCCGGCGGACGGCGGTGACCTCGGCGCCGAGCGCACGCAGCCAGGGCGGCAGCATCGGGCCGAGCGCGTCCCGGATGAACCCGTCGCGGGGCAGCCCCTCGGTGAGCAACTCGTCGCCCAGGATGAGGACTTCGACCCGGGGACGGGGTACGGCGGTGAGGGTGTCGTACCCGGCCGCCGCGGCGAGGCCGAGCACCGCCGGGGTCACCAGGGTGCCGCCGGGCAGCAGATGGTCACCGCTGCGGCACTCCTGGCCACGCGGGCGGATGTCCTGACCGTGTCCGACGTCCCGGGCCGCGTGCAGGCGGCCCTTCTCGTCGGTGCGGCCGTGCTCGCTGCGGATGACGGCGGTTGCGTCGGTGGGGACCCGGGCACCGGTCGCGATCCGCACGGCCTCGCCGTCGCTGAGCGGCTCCGACTGCGCGTGTCCGGCGAGCACACCTTCCTCGCGTACGTCCCAGGGACCGGGCCCGGCGACCGCCCAGCCGTCCATCGCGGAGGTGTCGAAGGAGGGCAGGTCACTCAGGGCGACGAGGGGCGCGGCCAGGACGAGGCCGAGGGCGGCGTCTAGGGCCACCGAGACGGGGGCGCGGCGCCCACCGGACCGTGCGGCACGTGCGGCGACGGCACGGGCCTCGGGCCAGGGGGTGGCTCGGTGCCCTGACTCCGGTGCGCGGGGTGCGCCGGGGGCTTGGGGGGTGCCCTGCGGGGGCTCGGTGGGGCCGCCGGTGCTGCCTTCGTTCACGAGGGCGAGTACCTCCTCGACATCGAGGTCCTCGACGTCCTGGGCGTGCTCGCCGGTGTGCGTGCCGCGCGCGGTCATCCGGCGGCGTCCGGACCGGGGGCGTCGGACGGGGCCTCCGGCTTGGCCTCAGGGGTCTCCTCGTCCGCCCAGCGCAGCGCGAGGGCGGCGGCCTTGCGGGCCGCCTCGGCGACGGCTTCGGGGCCGCCCCTGCCCTGCGCCGCCGCGTAGCCGACCAGGAAGGTGGTCAGCGGGGCGGCGGGCCTGGCCACTCCGTGCGCGGCGTCGCGGGCGAGGTCGAGCAGGATGCCGGTGTCGACGTCCAGGTCGATGCCCAGTTCGTCCTTGACTGCGGAAATCCATTCATCCAACACGTGCCCATGCTCCCTGATGCGTGCCCTGGCGGTGGCGAGGTCGTCCCAGGTGTCGCAGTCGAAGGACGCGACGGGGTCGGGGACGCGGGTGAGATCGAGTGCGGCGGTCAGCCGGCGCAGGGGCAGTCCGGTGAGGCTGCCGCCCGCGGCGGAGCCGCTGATAGATGCGGCGGTGGTGAGTGCGGTGAGTTCTCGGCGGAGGGCCGGGGCGCGGTAGGCGGCCACGAGCGGCTGGTCGCGTCCGTCGGCGTCGGTGAGCAGGACGCCTTCGGCGCCGCCGGTCCGCAGGGCGGTCAACAGCCGCCGTACGGTGGCCACTTCGAGGAAGGGCAGGTCGGCGGAGAGGACCACGACGGCGTCGGCCGTGGTGTGGCGCAGGCCGGCGTCGAGCGCGGCGACCGGGCCCGCGCCGGGCGGGTCCTCGCGGGCCCAGCGCACCGGCCGGGGAGTGGGTCGGGGGTCGGCGACCACGACGGTGGTCCCGGCGTCGGCGCAGGCGGTGAGCACCCGGTCGAGCAGGGCCCGGCCACCCACCCGCAGTCCGGGCTTGTCGGCGCCACCGAGCCGCCGGGCTGCACCGCCGGCGAGTACGACGGCGTCGTACGCGGCGGCGGGCGTGGGGTCGGGGGGCTCGTGCGCGGTCACCCTCCGAGTATGCGTCCCACCCTGATCACAGGGAACGTGTGCGGGCCGCCGTGATCACAGGTTGCGCAACAGCACCGCCGGCTGTTCCACACAGTCCGCCACATACCGCAGGAAGCCGCCCGCCGTGCCGCCGTCGCACACCCGGTGGTCGAAGGTGAGCGAGAGCTGGACGACCTGGCGCACCGCCAACTCGCCCTCGTGCACCCACGGCTTGGGGACGATCCGGCCGACGCCGAGCATGGCCGCCTCGGGGTGGTTGATGATCGGCGTGGAGCCGTCGACGCCGAACACCCCGTAGTTGTTCAGCGTGAAGGTTCCGCCGGTGAGATCGGCGGGCGTCAGCGTGCCGGCCCGGGCCGACTCGGTGAGCCGGGCGAACTCCGCGCTCAGCGCCTCCGCGTCACGTGTGTGGGCGTCCCGTACGACCGGCACGACGAGGCCGCGTTCGGTCTGGGCGGCGAAGCCGAGGTGGACCCGGTCGAACCGGACGACCTCCCGCGCGTCCATGTCCACGCTGGAGTTGAGGTCGGGGTAGCGGGCCAGCGCGGCCGTGCAGATCCGGGCGAAGAGCGCCAGGACGGAGACCTTCGGCCCCGCTACGGCGTTCATGGCCGCGCGGGCGCGCATCAGTTCCGTGGCGTCGGCGTCCACCCAGCAGGTCGCGTCGGGGATCTCGCGGCGACTGCGGGAGAGCTTGTCGGCGACGGCACCGCGGATGCCGCGGAGGGGGGTGCGGGTGACTCCGTCGCTGACGGCGGTGGTGACTCCGTCGGTGAAGGTGGTGGTGGTCGTGGCGGTGGGGGGCGCGGCCGGGGCGGTGGGGACCGTTGCCGGAGGGAGGAGTGTCGCCTCCTGTGCGGTCGCCTCCTGCGCCGCCGCCGCGCGGAGCGCCTTCTCGACGTCCGCCCGCAGGATCAGCCCGTCCCGCCCTGAACCGGTCAATTCCCTCAGTTCCAGGCCGTTCTCCCGCGCGAGCCGTCGTACGAGGGGCGAGATGACGGGTACGGGACCGTCGCCGCGACTGCCTGTCCCGGCGGCGGGGGCGTCCGCCACCGAGGTCACGACATCCGCCGCCATCCGCCGCACCCTGCGCCGCCGCGCCGGAGGCGCCCCGGTGCCGTAACCCACCAGCACGTTCCCCGAGCCCTCGGTCTCGGTACCGGTCTCCGGGTCGGCGGCCGGTGCCCCCACCGCGACCGTCAACAGGGGGGCGCCGACGGGCAGTTCGGTGCCCTCCTCGCCGAAGCGGGCCGTGACCACGCCGCCGTAGGGGCAGGGGACCTCGACCATCGCCTTGGCCGTCTCGACCTCGACGACCGGCTGGTCGATGGCGACGACATCGCCGACCTGGACCAGCCAGCGCACGATCTCCGCCTCGGTCAGGCCCTCGCCGAGGTCGGGAAGCTTGAACTCCAGTACCTGTGCCATCAGTTCTCGGCCTCCCACTGCAGGCGGCCCACGGCGTCCAGGATCCGGTCGACGCCGGGCAGGTGGTGCCGCTCCAGCATCGGCGGCGGATACGGGATGTCGAACCCGGCGACGCGCAGTACCGGCGCCTCCAGGTGGTGGAAGCAGCGCTCCGTGACGCGGGCCGCGATCTCCCCGCCCGGGCCGCCGTAGCCGCCCGACTCGTGGACGACGAGGGCGCGGCCGGTACGCCGTACCGACGCGCACACCGTCTCGTCGTCGAAGGGCACCAGGGAGCGCAGGTCGACGACTTCGAGGTCCCAGCCCTCGGCCCGGGCCGCCTCGGCGGCTTCGAGGCAGACGGGCAGGGACGGGCCGTAGGTGATGAGCGTGGCGCTGCGGCCGGGGCGGCGCACGACCGCGCGGCCGATCGGTTCGACCGGTGACGGGTCGTCGGGGTTCCAGGAGTCCTTCGACCAGTACAGGCGCTTGGGCTCCAGGAAGACGACCGGGTCGTCGGAGGCGATGGCGGCGCGCAGCAGGCCGTAGGAGTCGGCGACCGTGGCGGGGGTGACGACATGGAGGCCCGGGGTCGCCATGTAGTACGCCTCGGAGGAGTCGCTGTGGTGCTCGACGCCGCCGATGCCGCCGCCGTAGGGGACGCGGATGGTGATCGGGAGGGGCATGGCGCCGCGGGTGCGGTTGCGCATGCGGGAGACGTGGCTGATCAGTTGCTCGAAGGCCGGGTAGGCGAACGCGTCGAACTGCATCTCCACGACCGGGCGCAGGCCGTACATCGCCATGCCGACGGCCGTGCCGAGGATGCCGGCCTCGGCGAGCGGGGTGTCCGTGCAGCGGTCCTCGCCGAACTCCTTGGCGAGTCCGTCGGTGACCCGGAAGACTCCGCCGAGGATGCCGACGTCCTCGCCCATGACGTGCACGGTGGGGTCGGCCGCCATGGCGTCGCGGAGCGCGCGCGTGAGGGCCTGCGCCATGGTGGCGGGCTTGAGGGCGACGGTGGTCATGAGTGCGTCCCCTCCCGCTCGGCCGCGAGCTCCGCCGCCAACTGTTCGCGCTGTTCGCGCAGTTGGGGAGTGGGTTCGGCATACACATCGGCGAACAGGTCCATGGGGTCGAGCACCGGGTCCTGGTTCATGTGCGCGCGCAGTTCGGCGGCCACGGTGTCGGCGGCGTCGCGCGCGGCCCGGATGCCGTCGTCGTCGATGAGCCCGCGCTCGGTCAGCTCGTGCTCCAGGAGGGCGATCGGGTCGTGCGCGCGCCAGGTCTCGACCTCGGTGTCGCCCCGGTAGCGGGTGGCGTCGTCGGCGTTGGTGTGGGCCTCGATGCGGTAGGTGATCGCCTCGACGAGCGTGGGACCGCCGCCCTCGCGCGCGTGCCGTACGGCGTCGGCCAGGACCTCGTGCACGGCGACCGCGTCGTTGCCGTCGACCAGGCGGCCGGGCATGCCGTAGCCGACGGCCTTGTGGGCCAGCGACGGGGCCGCGGTCTGCTTGGCGAGCGGGACGGAGATCGCGAAGCCGTTGTTCTGGACGAGGAAGACGACCGGGGCCTGCCAGACGGCGGCGAAGTTCAGCGCCTCGTGGAAGTCGCCCTCGCTGGTGCCGCCGTCGCCGACCATGGCGAGCGCGACCACGTCGTCGCCCTTGAGGCGGGCCGCGTGGGCGAGGCCCACGGCGTGCGGCAACTGGGTGGCGAGCGGGGTGCACAGCGGGGCGATGCGGTGCTCGCGCGGGTCGTAGCCGGTGTGCCAGTCGCCGCGCAGCAGGGTGAGGGCCTGCACGGGGTCGAGGCCGCGGGCGACGGCGGCGAGCGTGTCGCGGTAGCTGGGGAAGAGCCAGTCCTGCTCCTCAAGGACCAGCGCGGCGGCGACCTCGCAGGCCTCCTGGCCGGTGCTGGAGGGGTACACGGCGAGTCGGCCCTGCTTGGTGAGGGCGGTGGCCTGCGCGTTGTACCGGCGGCCGCGCACCAGCTCGGCGTAGAGCCGGCGCAGCAACGCGGGGTCTGCCTGGGCGGCCGCATCGGTGCCGAGCACGCGGTACGGCGCGGCGTCGGGCAGCAGCGGCGCGGGGTCCGTGCGCGGCTGCCAGGCGGGCGGCGGTGTGGGCCGGTAGGCACCCCGCTGCTCCATGACCGTCATGACGGCACCTCCTCGTGGGAGTGGCTCGGAGAGGCGCCTCGGACGTTCGGCGTCTCCCTACCGATTGTTCGGTCGTCGGCGCATTTTGGCTACAGGCACCTCCGGGCTGTGGACAAACGGTTCTCCACAACCTGAAATGAACGCAGTACGTCCATGGTAGGGAGGCGGGGGGACATGGCACCTGAACAAATGGCCGAGGGCCCGGAGGCCGGCAGCGCCCTGCCGCCCCCGCGTCCGCTCGACGCCATCGATCAGGACATCCTCCAGATGCTCCAGGCGGACGGCCGCGCGTCGATAAGGTCGGTCGCCGAACGCGTGCATGTCTCCCGCGCCAACGCCTACGCGCGGATCAACCGCCTCATCGAGGACGGTGTCATCCGCGGCTTCGGCGCCCGCGTCGACCACGAGCGGGCGGGTCAGGGCACGTCGGCGTACATCACCCTGAAGATCGTGCAGAACTCCTGGCGCACGGTCCGCGAGCAGCTCAGGCTGCTCCCCGGCGCCTCGCACATCGCGCTGGTGGGCGGCGACTTCGACGTCCTGCTGCTGGTGCACACACCGGACAACAGGGCGCTGCGCGAGCTGGTGCTCACCCGGCTCCAGGCGATCCCCGAGGTGCTCAGCTCGCGCACCCTGCTGGTCTTCGAGGAGGAGGACCTGGAGCCCCAGAGCTGACCTGACTCAGCTCTGGCTGCGCAGCCCGGAGAACACCAACCGGGCCACCGCGTCGGTCACTTCGCGCTCGCCCATGCCCCGGCTGTCGGGCCGGTACCACTCCACGATGGAGTTGATCATCCCGAAGACGAGCCGGGTCGCGAGCCGTACCTCCACGTCACCGCGCACCTCGCCGTCCGCCGCCGCGGCCTTCAGCAGATCGGCCACCCGGTGGTCGAAGTCGCGGCGCCGCTCCAGGGCCCACCGCTCGGTGTCGGTGTTGCCGCGCACCCGCAGCAGCAGCGTCACGTACGGCAGCTCGGAGGTGAGCACCTCCACCATGCGCCGTACGACGTACTCCAGCCGCTCGACGGCGCGCCCCACGCGCGCGTGCTCCTCGTCGAGGATCCCGAAGAGGCCGTCCAGGGCGCGGCTGACGGCGCGGCGCAGCAGCTCCTCCTTGCCCGTGACGTGGTGGTAGATCGACGACTTGGAGATACCGGCCGCCTTGGCGAGGTGCTCCATGGAGGTGCCGTCGTAGCCGCGCTCGATGAAGACCTGGACGGCCACGGAGAGCAGGGTCTCCGGGGTGTACGAATCGCGCTTGGCGGTGGTCATGGGGTGCCCTCCCGCTTCTCGGTGGCGTACGCGTGGCGGTAGAGCGCGAGGGACGGCGCGTACCGTCCCGACGGATCACGCAGGTGCAGGTCGTCCAGGAGGTCGTAGGCCCAGCTCCGGCCGAGCCTGCGGCTCCATTCGAACGGGCCCAGAGGGTAGTTGACGCCCAGGCGCATCGCGGTGTCGATGTCCTCCTCGGTGGCGACGCCCTTGGCGACGGCGTCGTGCGCCAGGTCGACGATCCGGGCCACCGTGCGGGCGACGATCATCCCGGGGGCGTCGCCGATGAGGCTGACGTCCTTGCCAAGCGCCTGGAAGAGGCCGATCGCCTCGGAGAGGGTCTGCGACGCGGTGTCCTGGGAGGCGGACAGGGCGATGCGGCCGGCCCTGCGGTAGTCGAGGGCGAGGTCGAAGTAGACGACATCCCGGAACTCGACGGAGGTCTGTCCGTCGGCGAGCGCCAGTTGGCCGCCGCCGGGCAGCACCATGCGCGTGCCGTGGTCCTCTTCCTCCTCGCGGACGACGATGCCCGCCTCGCGGATCAGCGCGGCCAGCTCGGCGGCCGGGCCCAGGTCGCCCTCGACGACGACGTACGCGGGCGCCTGGGCCGGTTCCGCGGTGTGCGGCTCGGGCCGCTCGGCGTCGTCGCCGTGGTCGTACCAGCCGTGCCCCGTCTTGCGGCCGAGGCGCCCGGACTCGACGAGGCGGCGCTGGGCGAGCGAGGGCGTGAAGCGCACGTCCTGGAAGAAGGACTGCCACACGGAGTGCGTGACCGACTCGTTGACGTCCTGCCCGATGAGGTCGGTCAGTTCGAAGGCGCCCATCCTGAAGCCGCCGGACTCGCGCAGCACCGCGTCGATGGTGGCCGGGTCGGCGGCCTGCGCCTCGTAGACCGCGAAGGCCTCGGCGTAGAAGGGCCGGGCGATGCGGTTGACGATGAAGCCGGGGGTGTCCGCGCAGGCCACCGGGGTCTTGCCCCAGGCGCGCGACATCTCGTACGCGCGCGTGGCCGACGTGACGTCGGTGGCGAACCCGGAGACGACCTCGACGAGCGGCAGCAGCGGGGCCGGGTTGAAGAAGTGCAGGCCCACGAAGCGGCCGGGGTTGCGCAGGGCGCCGCCGATGGCCGTCACCGACAGGGACGAGGTGTTGGTGGCGAGCAGACAGTCCTCGCCGACGACGTCCTCCAGGTCGCGCATCAACTGCTGTTTGACGTCCAGCCGCTCCAGTACGGCCTCGACGACCAGGGTGCAGTCCGCGAGGTCGGCCAGCGCCTCGGCGGGCAACAGACGGTCGCGTGCCGCGTCCCGGTCGGCGGCGCCGAGCCGGTCCTTCTCGACCAGCCGGTCGAGGCGGCCGCAGATCGCGGCGGCGGCGTCCTCGGCCCGCCCCGGGACGGAGTCGTAGAGCCGCACGACGTGGCCCGCGGCCAGCGCGACCTGGGCGATGCCCTGGCCCATGGTGCCGGTGCCGACGACGGCCACGGGGCTGCTGAGGTCCAGTGCTGTCATGTGCGCGATCCTCCCGCACGGGGTTTTCCACAGATGCGGCGGACCCCCTTGTCCCGACCGATCGTTCGGTTACTCTAACTCTGACCGCCTGTTTCCGCCCATGTTTCTGCCCAGGTCATGAACTCGCAGACGAGTTCTTGAGACGAGGAGTTGGTCCCGCATGGCCGCCGAACCGACCGCGCACGAGCTGATCGCCCGGCACCGGCCCACACTCGACCAGGCGCTGGAAGCCATCCGCACGCGCGCGTACTGGTCCCCGCACCCCGAGCACCCGAAGGCCTACGGCGAGCACGGCAGCCTGGACGCGGCGGCGGGCAAGGCCGCCTTCGACGCGCTCCTGGGCACCCGCCTCGACCTCGGCCAGCCCGGCACGGACGACTGGGTGGGCGGCGAGGTGTCGCCGTACGGCATCGAGCTGGGCGTGACGTACCCGCACGCGGATCTCGACGTCCTGCTGCCGGCCATGCGCACCGGGCAGCGGGCCTGGCGGGACGCGGGCGCGGAGGTGCGTGCCGTGGTCTGTGTGGAGATCCTCAAGCGGATCAGCGACCGGACGCACGAGTTCGCCCACGCGGTCATGCACACCAGCGGCCAGGCCTTCATGATGGCGTTCCAGGCGGGCGGCCCGCACGCCCAGGACCGCGGTCTGGAGGCGGTGGCGTACGCGTACGCGGAGCAGGTCCGCACGCCCGGCACCGCGGAGTGGACCAAGCCCCAGGGCAAGCGCGACCCGCTCGTGATGGACAAGCGGTTCACCCCGGTGCCGCGCGGCACCGCCCTGGTCATCGGCTGCAACACCTTCCCGACGTGGAACGGCTATCCGGGCCTGTTCGCCTCCCTCGCCACCGGCAACGCGGTCCTGGTGAAGCCCCACCCGCGCGCGGTGCTGCCGCTCGCGCTCACGGTGCGGATCGCCCGCGAGGTGCTCGCCGAGGCCGGTTTCGACGCGAACCTGGTGGCGCTGGCCGCCGAGCGCCCCGGTGAGGGCATCGCCAAGACGCTCGCCACCCGCCCCGAGATCCGGATCATCGACTACACGGGCTCGACCGGCTTCGGCGACTGGCTGGAGGCCAACGCCCGCCAGGCGGAGGTCTACACGGAGAAGGCCGGCGTCAACACGGTGGTCGTGGAGTCGACCGACGACTACAAGGGGATGCTGTCCAACCTGGCGTTCTCCCTGTCGCTGTACAGCGGCCAGATGTGCACCACCCCGCAGAACCTGCTGATCCCCCGGGACGGCATCCGCACCGAGGACGGCCCCCGGTCCTACGACGAGGTCGTCGCCGACCTCGCGCGGTCCGTGGACGGCCTCCTCGGCGACGACGTCCGCGCGAACGGCCTGCTGGGCGCGCTCGTCAACCCGGACGTGAAGGCCCGCCTGGAGGCGGCTTCCGGACTCGGTGAAGTCGCCCTCGCCTCACGGGAGATCAGCAACCCGGACTTCCCGGACGCGGTCGTCCGCACCCCGGTGATCGTGAAGCTGGACGGAGCCAAGCCTGACGACGAGGCCGCCTACATGAGCGAGTGCTTCGGACCGGTCTCCTTCGCCGTCGCCGTCGACTCGGCATCCGACGCCGTGGAGCTGCTGCGGCGCACGGTCCGTGAGAAGGGCGCGATGACGGTCGGCGCGTACACCACCGACGAGGAGGTCGAGCGGGCCGTCGAGGAGGTCTGCCTGGAAGAGGCCGCCCAGCTCTCGCTGAACCTGACCGGCGGGGTGTTCGTCAACCAGACGGCCGCGTTCTCCGACTTCCACGGCTCGGGCGGCAACCCGGCGGCCAACGCGGCGCTGTGCGACGGCGCGTTCGTGGCCAACCGCTTCAGGGTCGTCGAGATCCGCCGGGACGCGTAAGCGGTGTCCTAGGAGACGAGCGGCGCGCCCCCGGTGGCACTCCAGTGGTACAGCGTCATGGCCACACTGGTCGCGAGGTTGTAGCTGGAGACCTGGGGGCGCATCGGCAGCGCCACCAAGTGGTCGGTACGCGCGCGTAGTTCGGCCGACAGTCCGCTGCGCTCGGAGCCGAAGGCGAGCACCGCGTCGTCCGGCAGCTTCAGCGCGCGAATGTCGTCGCCCTCCGGATCCAGGGCGAACACCGGCCCAGGGGGTAGCTCTTCCACGGTCAGCCGCTCCACGGCGGTCGCGAAGTGCAGCCCGGCCCCGGCGCGCACGACCGTCGGATGCCAGGGGTCGAGCGTCCCGGTGGTGACGACACCGGTCACCCCGAATCCGGCGGCGAGCCGGATCACGGCCCCGGCGTTGCCCAGGTTGCGCGGGTTGTCGAGGACCACGACGGGCGCGCTGCGGGGCGTGTGCCCGAGCCGCGCCAGGTTGACCTCGCGCGCGGGGCGTACGGCCAGGGCGGCCACGGCGGTGGGGTGGGGACGCGGCACGAAGGACCGGTAGACGTCCTCCGGGACCTCGGTCAGCAGCGCGTCCAGGGTCTCCCGTACATCGGGGGCCAGCTCACTGGCGAGGGCCAGGGCGGCCGGCCGGTCCGTGGTGACCGCCATCGGGACCTCGGCCCCGAAGCGCAGCGCGTGCTTGAGCGCGTGGAAGCCGTCGAGCAGCACGGAGGCGTCGGCGAGCCGGTGCCAGGCGGCCGCTACGGGGTCGGTCATGCCGTGAAGCCTACGTGTGTGTGCTCGGGGTCCTCCGGCCCGCGCGGCTCCTCCAGGGGCCGCCCCGGGGGCGTAGGACCACCGCCCTTGACCAGCCGCCCACGCGCGCGTGCCACCCGTCCGCCCAGCCTGCGCAGGAACGACGTCGGCAGGAAGACGGCGTCCGTCGCGATCATCGCCAGGGAGAAGAACGGCAGCCCCAGGACCACGGCGATCACCGCGTGCTCGGTCATCATCAGGGCCAGCAGGACGTTCTTGACGCGCCGGTTGAAGAGCGTGAACGGGAAGGCGACCTGCACGATCACGGTCCCGTAGGTCACCAGCATGACCATCGTGCCGTTGCCGGCCAGCAGGTCGGCGAGGGCGGGCCAGGGCGAGAAGTAGTCGAGGTGGAGCGGGTAGTAGACGGCCGTGCCGTCCTGCCAGCGGGAACCCTGGATCTTGTACCAGCCGGCCGTCGCATAGATCAGACAGGCCTCGCTCGCGATCACGAACAGGGCGCCGTTGTGGATCACGTTCGCGACGACATCGAGCAGCACCCTGGGCTCGTACGACTTCGCGTACCGCCCGACCGCCCACCACAGGGCCTGCGCCAGCCACACGCCCCACAGGAGCACCGGCACGAACAGGGCGCTGTCGAACCGGCTGCCCGCCGTCACCGCGACGAGCGCGGCGCCGAGCACGACCCACAGCACGGGCCCGACCCGATCCGGAATCCGCTCCCCACGCGCGCGTGCCTCCCGTATGCGCAGGGTCCGGCGCGCGTCGAGGGACCAGACCTGGCCGCAACGGGTGAACACCAGGTACAGGGACATGAGGTGCAGGACGTTGTCGCCGCCGTCGCCCATGAAGACGCTGCGGTTCTGCAGCGAGAGGACACCGACCATGAACAGCACGGACATGGTGCGGGTGCACCAGCCCACCAGCAGCAGGACGCTCGCCAGCACGGCCAGCGCGTACACCGTCTCGAACCAGAACTGCCCGTCCGACCACATCAGGGCCGTGAAAGCGCCGTTGTCCGCGATCAGTTGCCGGGCGAGGTCCCAGCTCCACGGTCCATCGGGGCCGTACAGCTCCTGGCGGTGCGGCAGTTCGCGCAGCAGGAACAGCAGCCAGGTCGCGGCGAAGCCGATCCGGATCACGGCGCTCTGGTAGGGGCCGAGGGCCGACTCGGTGACGCGGGAGATACCGCGCGAGACGGTCGGGGCGAATCCGCTCACCGGGCACCTCCCGCGGCCTCGTCCGCCGGCACCGGCCACCACGGCAGCACGCGGTACTCGGGGGTGGTCGACACCTTCTCGTCACTCCACTCGGGCGGGGGCACGTTGGTGGTGCGGGAGCGGATCTGGACGCGCTGGACGACACCGCCCTGCCCGGCCGCGTGGTCCCGGCCCAGGCGCAGCACGACGATGCGCCGCAGATACGTCTCCGCGAGCGTGCCGCGCAGGCCCACCGGGCGGTTGTCGCCGTCATGCGTGGCGGTGAGGAAGTCCCAAGCCCGGCGGAGTTCGTTCTGCTCGGTGTGGCTCGGCAGCGGATTGCCGTCGATGGCCGCGCCGTCCTCGGCCGACAGGTCGTACCAGCCGGTCGTACGGGTCGAGCCGTCGGCGGTACGGACGTCCGCGCGGACCTCGACCTCGATGTTCTGCTGCAACGGGTTCGGCGCGAACAGCTTCCAGTTCTGCTCGAACTCCGGGTAGATCCATTCGTCGATCGCCGTGCCGTGCTGCTTCGTCACCGTGTTCGACGGCGCGACATGCAGGAACACCATCCCGAGATGGACGAGCGCGGCGACCGCGACGACCGCGACCGCCAGCGCGGCACCGACCTGATAGCGCAGGGACAGCGCGGCGACTCCGATACGGGCGTCGGGGTACGCGGGGTCGTCCGAGGAGGCCGGCGGCTGCGGCTCGGGCGAGGGCGGCGACGGGGAGGCGTGCGGGGGCTGCTGGGCGGGCACGTGCGGACCATCGGGGGCGGAGGACGGGCGCGGGCCCTCGCCCGCGGAGGCAGGCGTCCGCTCCCCCTCGGGGGCGTTCGAGCCTCCGTCGTTCGCGTCCATTCCGCCCCGTCTCCGATTCCCGTCGGTCTTCCGGCCACCGTTCCCGCCCGGCCGGAGGGCCCCGCGGCGCTCCACGCCTACCGCGCCCCGCTGTCGCACGGAACGGTACTCAGGCGCACGCCCCGGGCACAGTGCTCCGCCTCACAGGCCACACACGTTGTCCACAGCGGCTGCCCGCAGGTTATCCACAGCCGTTGACACCTCTCCTCGGCGCATCCCACCATGACACAACGGGACCGAACGATCGGTCGGCCAACCCGTGCCCGGACAGCGGATACCCATGGCGCACACCCAGGAGGTGCGACCGTTCCCTTCTTCTAGAACCTGTTCTATCTTGACGCTCCGTCAGATCCAGTCGGACGCCCGGCCGTTGGCCGGTGTGCGTGCGGGAGGGCAGGGGACCGTGGACTTCACCTTCAGCGAGGAGCAGCGGGCGGCGGCCGAGGCGGCGGCGGGGGTGTTCGCCGATGTCGCACCGGACGGGGTGCCCAGTCCGGCGGACACCACGGGCGCCGTCGCCGACGACTTCGACCGGGCGCTGTGGGCCAGGCTCGCCGACGCGGACCTGCTGAGCCTGCTGCTCGACGAGGCGTACGGCGGAGCGGGCCTGGACGCCGTCGCCCTGTGCCTGGTGCTGCGGGAGTCCGCGAAGGTGCTGGCCAGGGTGCCGCTCCTGGAGAGCAGCGCGGCCGCGGCGGCCGTACAGGCCTACGGCGGCGAGGAGTTGAGGTCCGCCCTGCTCACCCGGGCCGGCCGCGGCGACCTCGTGCTGACCGTGGCCGCGCACGGCCGTACCGGCCACGACCCGGCCGAACTCGCCGTGACCGCACGGCGGGACGGCGACCGGTGGCTGCTGGACGGGATACAGACGGCGGTGCCCTGGGCGCACAACGCGGACCTGGTCGTCGTACCGGCACACACGGCCGACACGGACGCCGACCGCACCGTCCTCGCGCTGGTCGCCCCGGACCGGGAGGGCGTCGTACTCGCCGAGCAGATCTCCACCACCGGCGAGCGGCTCGGCGAACTGCGCCTGGAATCCGTGCCGGTCGCGAGGGTCGACGTCATCGACGCCGACGGCGCCTGGGAGTGGCTGCGCGATCTGCTGACCGCCGGCACCTGCGCGCTGGCCCTCGGGCTCGGTACGGCCGTACTGCGCATGACCGGCGAGTACACCAGCAAGCGGGAGCAGTTCGGGTTCCCCGTCGCGACCTTCCAGGCCGTCGCCGTACAGGCCGCCGACCGCTACATCGACCTGCGCGCGATGGAGGCCACCCTGTGGCAGGCCGCGTGGCGCATCGCCTCGGGCGCACCGGGCGCGCTGCCCGCCGCCGCGGACCTGGCCGTGGCGAAGATCTGGGCCTCGGAGGGGGCACGACGGGTCGTGCAGACCGCGCAGCATCTGCACGGCGGGTTCGGCGCCGACACCGAGTATCCGCTGCACCGGTACCACGCCTGGGCCAAGCACCTGGAACTGTCGCTCGGCCCGGCGGCGGCACACGAGGAGGCACTGGGAGACCTGCTGGCGGCCCACCCGCTCGGCTAGGCGCCCAATTGCTCCCGACAGCTACGGCTACAGCTACAGCACGAAGCCCGGCTGACCCTCGTCCGTGACGACGGGTCGGCCGGCCGCCGCCCACACCTGCATGCCGCCATCCACGTTCACCGCGTCGATGCCCTGCTGGGTCAGATACATCGTGACCTGGGCCGAGCGCCCGCCGGAGCGGCAGATCACGTGGACCCGGCCGTCCTGAGGCGCGGCCTCGGTCAACTCGCCGTACCGGGCCACGAATTCACTGATGGGGATGTGCAGCGCCCCCGTGGCATGACCGGCCTGCCACTCGTCGTCCTCGCGGACGTCCAGCAGGAAGTCGCCGTCCTTGAGGTCTCCGACCTCGACTGTGGGCACACCAGCTCCGAAACTCATGGCCCGACGCTACCCGACGGGCCTTCCGACGCGTGCGGCTGTCCGAGCAGCGTCGCCAGCTCCGCCTCCCGCTCGGCGACCTGGGCGAGCAACTGCTCAGCGATCTCCTCGAGGAGACGGTCCGGGTCGTCCGGGGCGATCCGGAGCATGGAGCCGATGGCGCCCTCCTCCAACTCCCGGGCGACGAGCGTGAGCAGTTCCTTGCGGTGGGCGAGCCACTCCAGGCGGGCGTACAGCTCTTCGCTGGGGCTCGGGCCGCGCTCCGCCGGGGCCGGTCCCGCGGCCCACTCCTCGGCCAGTTCCCGCAGCAGCGGGGCGTCGCCGCGGCTGTAGGCGGCATTGACCCGGGTGATGAACTCCTCACGGCGCTTGCGCTCGTCGTCGTCCTGCGCCAGGTCGGGGTGGGCCTTGCGGGCCAGCTCGCGGTAGAGCTTGCGGGCCTCCTCGCTGGGGCGCACCCGCTGCGGGGGCCGTACCGGCTGGTCCGTGAGCATCGCCGCGGCCTCCGGGAACAGGCCGTCGCCGTCCATCCAGCCGTGGAACAGCTCCTCGACCGCGGGCATCGGCATCACCCGTGCCCGGGCCTCGTCCGCCCTGCGGATGTCCTCGGGATCGCCGGTGCGGGCGGCCATGGCCTCGGCGATCCGCGCGTCCAGCTCGTCGAGCCGGGAGTACATCGGGCCGAGTTTCTGGTGGTGCAGCCGGGAGAAGTTCTCGACCTCGATGCGGAAGGTGTCCACCGCGATCTCGTACTCGATCAACGCCTGCTCGGCGGCGCGCACGGCCCGCTCCAGCCGCTCCTCGGGCCGGGGCGCCGCTCCGTCCCCGGTGCCCTCGCTCACGGAACCGTCGCCCGCCGCGGCTCCACCGGCGGACGGCGCCTCGGCACCCGTCTGCTCCGGCGCCGGTTCACCAACGGGCGCGGACTGGGTCTGCTCAGCTTCCGGGGTCGTCACCCGACCAGCGTAGGCCACGGCCCGACCGGCGACGGGGCATCGGCCGAGCCGGTGCCCGGGAAGGCGCGGAGGCGGACCGTACGCCCGTCTCCCCGCCCCCGCCCCGCCGCCCGCGCGCCGCCTACACCCCCAGCTCCGCCGCGATCCGACCCGACCGCACCGCCGCCACCAACTCCGCGTGGTCCGCCTCGGTGCGGTCGGCGTAGGCGACGGCGAAGGTGGCTATCGCCTCGTCCAGCTCGTCCTTCTTGCCGCAGTAGCCGGCGACCAGGCGCGGGTCGGCGCTGTGCGCGTGGGCGCGGGCCAGGAGGGCGCCGGTCATCCGGCCGTAGTCGTCGATCTGGTCGGCGGCGAGGGCGGCCGGGTCGACGCTGCCCTTGCGGTTGCGGAACTGCCGTACCTGGAACGGCAGTCCGTCGACCGTCGTCCAGCCCAGCAGGATGTCGCTGACGACCTGCATCCGCTTCTGCCCGAGCACCACCCGCCGGCCCTCGTGCGCGACCGGCGGCGCGTCGAACCCGGCGGTCAGCAGATGCGGCACCAGCACCGAGGGTCGGGCCTCCTTCACCTGGAGGACGAGCGGTTCTCCGCGATGGTCCAGGAGCAGCACGACGTACGACCGGGTACCCACGCTGCCCGTGCCGACGACGCGGAAGGCGACGTCGTGCACCGTGTGCCGGGCGAGCAGCGGGAGGCGGTCCTCGGAGAGCGTGTCCAGATACTCCTCCAGGGCCGCCGCCACCGCCGCGGCCTCCTCGTCCGGGATCCGGCGCAGCACCGGCGAGGCGTCGACGAAGCGGCGCCCGCCGTCCTCGGCCGCCTCGGTCGACCTGGCCGCGAACTTTCCGCTGGTGTTGCCCCGCGCCTTCTCGGAGACCCGCTCCAGGGTGCCGAGCAGGTCCCGGGCGTCGGCGTGCGAGACCAACTCCTCGTCCGCGATGGCGTTCCACGCGTCCAGCACCGGGAGCTTCGCCAGCAGTCGCATGGTGCGGCGGTAGGAACCCACCGCGTCGCGCGCCGCCGCACGGCAGGTGTCCTCGTCCGCACCCGCCTCCCGGCCCGCGAGGACCAGCGAGGCGGCGAGCCGCTTGAGGTCCCACTCCCAGGGGCCGCGCACGGTCTCGTCGAAGTCGTTCAGGTCGATGACCAGGCCGCCGCGGGCGTCGCCGTACAGGCCGAAGTTGGCCGCGTGGGCGTCGCCGCAGATCTGGGCGCCGATCCGGGTCATGGGGGTGCGGGCGAGGTCGTAGGCCATGAGGCCGGCCGAACCGCGCAGGAACGCGAAGGGCGTGGCCGCCATCCTGCCCACCCGTATCGGAGTGAGCCCCGGGATGCGGCCGCGGCCCGACTCCTCGACCGCGGTCACCGCGTCGGGGCGGGATCCGTCCAGGTCGAGAGCGGCGTGCGCGCTGCGCGGGACACTCTCCCGCAGCGCCTTCCCCTCTTCCTTGGGCGACCCCTCCACGGGCCACGCGGCGAAGCCCCGCACCCCGGGCAGCCTGCGCCCCACACCGATTCCGGCCTCGGTCATCCCGACCGCCTCCCCCGTACACCCGCACGAACATCAACTCGCGACGACCGTACAGCCGGTGGCGAGAACGCGTCAGACCCTGTGGACAACTCCGCGGCTGTGGAAAACCCACGGTGCCCGAGGCGCGTCGCGCCGGACCGGCCTCAGCACCGGCCCGACTGCCACCCCTCCGGCAGATGCGTCTTGGCCCACGCAGCGAGCTCCCGAAGGGCCGGCTCCAGTGCCCTGCCCGCCTCCGTCAGCCGGTACGCGACGCGCAGCGGCGGTCCCTCGTCGACCTCGCGGACGAGCAGCCCGGCGGCGCCGAGTTCGGTGAGCCGGTCGGAGAGCATGCGTTCGCTGATGCCCGGGATCGCCCGGCGCAGGTCGGCGAAGTGGACGGGCTGTCCCATCAGGACGGCCACGATCGGTCCGGTCCAGCGCTTGCCGAGCAGCTGGAAGACACGGGTGATGCCGTCGTCGACCTTCTTGCACTCACCCGTGTCATGACTCTGCTCGACCGCCATGCCCTCAGCGTACTGCCCTCCCGTACGGGGGTGAAAAAAAGTAAGTACCTGTGTTATTCATAGTCAAGTACGAAAGCTTAGTAACTGAAACAGAGTCACCGACCCCCGGAGATCCCCATGGCCACGCTCCTGCACATCGACTCGTCCGTGTTCCCCACCGGCGCCTCCGCCTCCCGCGCCGTAGCCGACGCCTTCCTCACGTCCTGGAAGGAACAGCACCCGGAGGGCACGGTGATCCACCGCGACCTCTCCGCGAACCCCGTCGCGCACATCACCGCCGACGCCCACACCGCCGGCTTCGCCGACCCGGCCACGCACACGCCCGAGCAGGCGGCGGCCTTCGCCGAGCGCGTGAAGCTCATAGAGGAGCTGGAGCAGGCGGACGCGGTGCTGATCGGCGCCCCGATGTACAACTTCACGATCCCCTCGACCCTGAAGGCCTGGCTGGACAACGTGATCCTCATCGGCCGCACCGCGGGCACGGAGGACGCGAAGGTCAAGGGCACCCCGGTCACCGTGATCGCCAGCCGCGGCGGCGCCTACGGACCGGGCACCCCGCGCGAGGGCTCCGAGTACGTGCAGAACTATCTGAGCGCGGTCTTCACCACCCTCGCGATGGAGGTGGAGTTCATCGTCCCGGAGCTGACCATGGCCCCGCGGAACCCGGCGATGTCCGACCTGATCCCGCTCTACGAGGCGTCCCGCGAGCGCGCCCTCGGCGACGCGGCCACCAAGGCCAAGGAACTGGCGGAGCACCTCGCGGCCTGACCGCAGGGCCCCGTCCGACGCGCACGGCGACAGCGTGTGGTTGTCCTCACCCGAGACGAGGATCACCGAAGCCGGCACCGGACACGAAGAAGCCCCTCAGGTCCGAGACCTGAGAGGCTTCTGTTGTGGGCAAGGACGAACGTGACGATCAGGTCCTATGAGTCAGGCAAGGCTCGGAGTGCCCCGCACCCACAAGACGTCTGCTCTCGGTGGTCTCGGAGATCCTTTTGACGGCCCGCATCCCTGTGCCCGAACTCACTTGCCCGCCTTGCTCCTTTTTCCCATCCAGGACCGGCAGATCCATCTGGTGAGAGCTCCTACCAGGACGGCGACGACGATCGCCCCCCAGTCGATGACGTGCGGAAGCCCGGGAAAGAAGGCGAAGAAGGCGAGTGTCAGTACAAAACCCGCCGCGAATGCTGCGACCCCAGCCGACTGCTGTCGCGCTTCCCCCAATGGTCCCCGCCCCTGCTGTTGATCGGTCATGAACGGCTCACCTCGTGATGTGATGACACTGACTCACGCGCCGCACCCCATTGACGTAGAGATGTGCACACGCCTTTCCATAACGAGGCAGCGTCTGAGGAGAGTTGTTCCTCATCGGATCGATCTTGCACTCGTCGTGCGTCCGCCCTCGGGAGGTCCGATAGGTCCTGTTGTCGGTGTCGGCGTACGTGAAGTCGATCCGCCAGTTACAGAACCCGCTGCTCAGCGCACCGACAAAGGCGCAGTCGACACCCGCGTTCTGGTAGGTGATCTTCTTCCCGCCGCCTCGGATGATGTGTGTGAACAAGCAGCCGGTCGGAACCTTCATCTCCATGCCGCCGACGCTGTACTCGAAGGTCCGGACGGGAGTCGACCCGACAGCACCGGCCTCCGCCACCGAGGAACTCGTCAGCACAAGTGCGCACGCGGCAGCAAGATCCGTGAAAAGCCTGGGTCGATACAGCGCAGCCATGAACAATCCTCTTCCGGTGGAGAACCTCTTCCGGCCGAAAGAACTCCGTCGCCGCGATCATGTTTCTGGCCGATTGGAGGGTTCACCGACTTGAGTGATCAAGAGGTAGTGCGCTGACCAGGTGATTCGTTTCTTCGGTTCACCTCAGCGAACTGCGTGTCGGTAGCCGCAGGCAGAGCCGCCTTCCACGCGACTCAGGCGTGGCTCCATGGCCGAAGCGCACACGCGTCCCAGGCGAACCGGCGGAGTCGCGCCTGCTCGACATGTGCTGCGGTGTCGCCGTAGCTGATGTTGAGGTGGCGCCCAAGCACCAGGATCGGCTGCGGGTGACACCGACCATGTCGGCGACCAGAGTGCGGAAGGGACGGTCCAGGCGGCCGCTGGTGCTGGGGACCGTGGTGACGGTGTCAAAGCCGGTGACCGCACAGTGGGCTGCGATGCAGGCCCCGTGCAGGGCAAGAAAGCGCCACAGGACGGCTGCGAGCCCCATCCGGAAGTACTGCTGCTGAGGGCCTGCGGCGTTCTTGTAGCGCCACAACTCGTTGGCGGACTGCTCGCCTTTGAGAGCCAGGCTCACCGGAACCACTGCGTCGGCGACGCACGTGCCGAGGGTGGTGCTGGCCTGTTGGCACGGCCAGCAGGTGGGGTAGCCGGCCTTCGCCGGACCGCGGCAGATCTGTCAGACACCCGGGCCGGGCAACAGGGGGTGGACGAGAAAGTTGGCGTAGCGGGCCGACAGCCCGACGACGGATGCCACCCAGGTCCGCCGGTTAAGCCCAGGTGAGCTCGCCCGTGGCGGGGACGAGAGAGTCGAGTTCGCCGAAGACGTCGTCAGGGCCGTCGATGACGGTTGTGTTGGGCCTGGTCGCGTACTCCCGTGCCCATTCGTGGGTCATGAGAGAACGCATGAGGAAAACCCGTCGACCGTGCTCCAAGGCGAGGCGGGCCTGCATGCGGGCTCCACTGCGGTACGCAGCCTCAACCACGACGGTCGCCAAGCTGTAGCCGCTCATCACAGCGTTGCGCATGGGGAAGGATGCCTTTGAAGGCGAGGCGTCCGGCCAGAACTGGGAGAGCAGCAGCCCCCGCTCGGCAATCTCCTGCTGCAGGCGGGCGTTCTGCACGGGGTAGGAGCGCCGCAGGCCGGTGCCGATGACGGCGACAGTCCGGCCGCCGACGGCGAGAGCTGCTCCGTGTGCGGTCGTATCGATCCCGGCAGCGAGGCCGCTGACCACCGTGACGCCCCGCTCGGCCAGCCCTCCCGCGATCGCGCGGGTGTGGGCGATGCCCTCTGGAGTGGGGGTACGAGTACCGACAACGGCAACTCGGAGATCGTCACGCATGGACGTACCACGCATGAACAGGAACGGCGGACGCTGGTGGACCAGGCGCAGATAGAGCGGATAGTTGTCGTCCAGGATCGTCACCAACCGCATGTCCTCGCGCTCCCAGGCAGCGATCTTGGCGGCGACAGACTCCAGGTCCGTGGCAGGTTCGGTATCAAAGAGGGCGCCCTGCCCAGAGGCATCGAGCGCGTTCTCAAGTACGTCCGCGCGCTCCCGACAGTCTCGATCTGGTCGGTGAGTTCGGACCAAGTGCGATCCCCGCGCCGCAAGAGTGCGACGACGGCGGCTCGCTCCAACTCGTGGTCCATGCCGCAACTATAGGAAGGGCGCCCGGGTCAGGCAGGCGACATTGCGCGTTGGAACCGACGCACGCGGCCAAGGAACTGGCGGAGCGCCTCGCCGCCTGACCGCCGCGCACGGTACGACGCGCACGGCGACAGCGTGTGATCGTCCTCACCCGAGACGGGGATCACCGAAGCCGACACCGGACACGAAGAAGCCCCTCAGGTCTGAGTCCTGAGGGGCTTCTGTTGTGGGCAAGGACGAAAGTGCGCTGGCAGGTGCTGCAGCCCCAACCATGGAGATCGTTTCCCACGCTGTGCCGCCGCTTTTCCTGCAGCCCAGGCCAGAGGGTTCGTCAGGGGTGGCGGCGCATTCGCGAGCGGCACATCAAGGCTCCTGTTTCGAGACGGTGACTGGCAAGCCTGTGCAGACCTTCCGGGTGCTGACCTGCTGGGTCGGTGCGGGCCACGGAGACTCGGCTGTGGAGGCCGGCGTCCGAGTGACGTCCGCCATGAAGTAGCCGCAGGTACGCAGGCTGACGAGGATGTCGCGGTGGTGATCGCAGAAACCGCGGATCAGGGCGCGGTCCATTCCTACGGCGATCTAAATAGCCCCGGACCCGGATGTCCACGTGGCTGAGATGTGTCTCCGAGACCCGACGAACGACAGGCGTGAGGAGAACCAGTCACTGGAAGCACTTTGACGCAATCGAGACCGAGATGCTGTCCCGTGGGACTTCGGGGCCGCAGGCGACCCGCTCGTTATAAGGGGCGGAGGCGGTACTGCCGCGTGCCGACGGCGGCATCAAGGTGCCCAGCGCCTGCGCGAGCGGAGCGGGTCCGGCAAAGAGCCAGCTGAGTCGGATTCCGGCGGGTGAGGACTCCGCACTCTCCATCCCCAACGGAGAGTGTCAGCTTGCCGTGGCGGTGGCGATGAGGACGACGCCGAGTCCCGTCATGAAGGCCCCCCCGACCCCGGTCACGGTCTCCAGCCGGCGCGGTGAGGTGGCGAACCAGGCACGGGCACTGCTGGCAAGAAGGCTCCACAGCGAATCGCATACGATCGCGATGACCGCGAAGATCATTCCGAAAATGAGCATCTGAATCGGCGCATGCCCTCCGTCCCGGTCAACGAACTGCGGCAGTGCCGAGGTGAAGAAGATCACGTTCTTGGGATTTGTGACGCCGACGACAAACCCGTCGCGTGCCGCGCGCCAAGCCCCTCCCGGGGCGTCGCCGCCTCCCAACTCGATCTGCACCCGTCGCCGCCGGAAGGCCTGGACACCGAGATAGATCAGGTAGACCGCGCCGGCAAGCTTCACGACGGTGAAGAGAGTCGCCGACCTCTCCAGAAGAGTGCCGATTCCCAGGGCTACGGCGGCAGCCTGAACGAACGTTCCGAAATCATTGCCCAGGACACCGACCAGAGCGGTCCTGCGCCCATGCGCAAGAGCCCTGCCTATGACGAACAGGACACTCGGCCCCGGCACAGGGATGATCAACAGGGCTGCTGCCGCAAAGGCCAGAATGTGACCGGTGGAGATCATGAAACGACTCTAGACGAGGAGCATTGCAATGCAGGAGCAAGTTTCAGCCATTCCGGCATGAACTCCCTTCAGGAAACCCTCCCCGCATGACTCGAACATTTAATGGAATCGATAATCAGGCACACGGTGGTAAATTACGTGAAACGTGCACCTACCAGACCGCTCAATATCAGGAATAAGAAAGGCGATTGACTGGCGGCGCCGGATCTGCTTAACGTGGAACTGCATGATCGAGTGCGCCATGAGCGCAGCATCATGGGCCGGGAGACACAACACGGGACCACACAGCAAGGATGAGGATTATGCACACGGTAGCTTTGACGAGCGCAGAACTGAGCCAGGTCAAAGAACTTGTCGATGAAATCGCAGAAGAGATCCGCACGGTCGAGGACGCGGAATTCTTAGCCAACGTCGCAGTGTACGCGCACCGTATGCCCGAGGACCTTCGGGCCGGCCTCAACTCCTTCCGGCTCAGGGAACCCTCGAGTATCTGCCGAATATCCGGCTACGAGATCGACGACTCCGCGATCGGGCGGACACCGGCTCACTGGAGCCAGGTGGACACTCCGTCCCCAGCGCTGCGGGAGGAAATCTTCTTCATGCTGTGCGGATATCTCCTGGGCGAGCCCGTCGGGTGGGCCACACAGCAAGCCGGCCGCATCCTGCACAACGTCGTGCCGATCAAGGGCAGGGAGACCGACCAGGTCGGCTGGGGGAGCACGGTCGAGCTCAAGTGGCACACCGAGGACGCCTTCCACCCCTACCGCACCGACTACGTCGCACTGATGTGCATGCGGAATCCCGACATGACCGGCACCACATACGCGTCGAGCGAGAGCCTTTCCCTGTCCGACGACTGCGTCGACCTCCTCTTCAGCCCGCGGTTCGTCCTGCGGCCGGACGACTCGCATCTCGAGGAGCTGGACCCTGACGTCCTCGACCGGACCGGAGCCACCACCGAACTGGTGGAGAGGTCCCGTACGTGGCTCCAAGGCATGATCGACACCCCGGAGCCGGTTGCCGTCCTCTACGGCGACCGCCGGCAGCCGTACATGCGTCTCGACCCGTACTACATGGACGCGGTGAGCGGAGACCTCGAAGCCCGGGAGGCCCTCGACGAACTGTTCAAGGCCATCGACGGGTCCCTGCAGCAGGTCACCCTTGAAGCAGGCGACATCTGCTTCATCGACAACTTCCGCGCGGTGCACGGCCGCAACCCCTTCAAGCCGCGCTACGACGGCACGGATCGGTGGCTCAAGCGCCTGAACATCACCCGCGACCTGAGGAAGTCCAGGTCGGGTCGGGTGGCGTCGGACGCGCGCGTCATCTTCTGAGCCCTGCGAGGACGCCCACGGTCCCTCGGGGTCCCCGAGGAGACCCGCCTTCACGGCTGGTCGCGGCCGAGCCCCGTCGCCGGGTCGGCTGCGGCCAGGGCGTCCTTGAGACGCCGGGCAAGCCGGAGGATCTCGTCGGGGCGGCCGACGGAGATGCGCACATTCCCGGGCAGGCCCATGTCGGCCGTGTCCCTGACGAGGACGCGCTGCTCCGACAGGTGACGCACGATCCGCTCGCTCGGGTCCGGCAGCCGGGTCAGCACGAAGTTCGTCTGCGAGGGCAGAGACGCCAGCCCCAGGCGCTCCAGGCAGCTACGCAGAAGCCGCCTCGACGTGGCGTTGTTGACCCGGCTCCGGCGGAGGAACTCCCCGTCCTCCAGAGCCGCTGCGGCGGCCGACTGGGCAATCTGGCCGACCCTGAGGGGTACGGCACGGCGCATGACACCCACCTTGCCCACGGCCTCCGGGTCGCCGACAAGGTATCCGACACCGAGCGATGCGAGACCGTACGCCTTGGAAAATGTGCGCAGTACACAGACATTACTGCCCTCGGTCGCCCAGGGCAGTGCGGAACAAAAACTCTCGTCGGCGAATTCGGCATACGACTCGTCGAATACGAGGAGAGTTCCGGAGGATTGAGCGGCGGCGCAGAGATTCGCCACGTCCAGTCTGTCCAGCACGGAGCCGGTGGGATCGTGAGGATGGGAGAGGAAACAGATACTCACCCCCGATCGCATCCGTTCGATGATTTCCTTCGCAGGAACACGGAAATGATCCAGGGGAACGACCTCGTACGGTTGTCCCGCTGCTTCCAATGCCTTCGCGTAAGTAGGGGACCCGACAGAATTCACCAGGGCGGCTCGCCTGGTGTCCCGTAGAGCCAGGGTCAGCAGCAGGACGAGTTCATCGGTCTCGTTTCCCACCGCCACCCGGTCCGCTGAGACCTCGAACCGACGGGCGATTGCCTCGACCAGGCCGCCTCGTTCGTCGTCCGGATACCGATGACTGTAACGAAGTTGCTCGGTGGCCGCGGAAATTGCCTTGAGACTCGCGCCCCAGGGATTTTCTCCCAAGTGCACCCGTAAGTCCGCCGACGGGTGCGCTCCGACACGGTCGATATCGTGATTCCTCGCCCCACGCGGCAACATGATCCCCCAGTCCCCTCCACCCGTTGCGCGCCCACTCACCGGGATACACCCTTCAGAAGTGACCGCTCCATGGACGATACATCGACCCCCGCAGGCCGAGGGTGATCGTTTCAGACGACGTTTGCGTTCGAAACCGCGAACGCCACGACAATCGAGATATCGCCGCGAACACCGCGCTCAGCTCAGGTTTCGATCCGATGTCCGAGGTGTGACGCGAGACGCACCGCCCGGAACCATCCCGTCAAACCAGAATCAATCGGTCGTCGGTGGGGCGCCGTTGTCCGCCTCCGGAGTGGCCGAAGAGTGCCCCCGGCGACAAGACCATGCCCAGTGTCCGAAAACCCGGCAAGAGGCGCGGTGAGGCCCGTGATCCAGAGCGTCGTGACCACTTACGGAAGCTTCACAGCAGGGAAATGCTGGACCAACTGTCCCCGCACTCCTTAGAGTTCTCAGCCGTGACCTGGCCGAACGTGTGTAGCAACGGGACTCGCACACGTACCGCATCCGGTGAAGGAGACGAGGAAGCCGCGGCTGACGCCAGCCGGATCGCCTGACCACTCTGGACCGACGAACCCACAGACACTGTTCGTTCCGCGACCGAGGAGCCATGCACATTCACAGGATCACAAGCTTCGAGAGCTTACGCACGGCGCTGATCTCGGGTGAGACGACGGTGCAGGAAGCGACCGAGTCGTCGCTGTCCGCGCTCGACGCCGCCAAGGAACTGCAGGCCGTGCGTCACACGCGGCTGGACGAGGTCAGGAGGGAGGCCGCGGAAGCCGACCGCGTCCTCGCCCGGGAAGGCGAACGCGCTTGGGTCACCCGCCCGTTACTCGGACTGACGCTGACGGTGAAGGAGCTGACCGCTGTCGCGGGCCTGCCCCACAGCCGGGGCAGGGAAGCACCGGCCGAGGTCGCACGACAAGACGCACCGGCCGTGCACAGGCTGCGTGCGGCCGGTGCCCTGATCCTGGGCTCGACCACGTCCCCGCAGGGCGGATGGTGCGGAGCCGGCCTGAACGGCAACCGCCCGCCCACGGCCAACCCGTGGAACACCACCCTCACCGCGGGCGGGTCAAGTGGCGGTGCCGCGGCTGCCGTTGCCGTCGGATTCGGCCTCGCGGCCATCGGCACGGACGGCGCGGGCTCCGTGCGCATCCCCGCGTCGTTCTGTGGCGTGGTGGGCCACAAACCGACCTTTGGTGTCGTCCCCTACGTGCCGGTCAGTCCCGAGGGACTCTCGCACCTCGGCACGCTCACCAGCACGGTCGACGACGCCGCGGCCCTGGTGCGGGCCATGGCCGGCCCCGACCCGGCCGACCCGGCAGGCAAGGGACTGCCCGGGCAGGCGGCACCCGGCGTCCCGTCGGCCGATGCCCCGCTGCGGATAGCCTGGACGCCCTCTCTGGGGATGGCCTCGCCCGATCCGGCCGTACTCGCTGCCTGCCAGGCAGCGGTCGACAGGCTCGCGGACGCCGGTCACCTCGTCGAACAGGTCGACCCGCCCGCAGCCGACGGCTACCCCGCCCTCGCCACCATCCTGGCAACGGAGGAGGCACGGACGGCCGACCCGGATGACGACGACCGATTACACCCCGTCCACCGCGAGGTGGTCCGATGGGGGCGCAGCCTGACCGCCGTCGACCTCGCCACCGCCATCGGGGAACGCGCCCGGCTCCGCGTGGCCTACGACGCACTGCTGGAGGCGTTCGACGTTCTCGTCACCCCGACCGTGCCGGTACTTCCCTTCGACGTCGGCCTGCCCGCCCCGGCGGACTTCCTGGACCAGGGAGCGACGCGCTGGCTCGCCTGGACGCCCAACACCTACACCTTCAATCTGTCTCGACAACCGGCCACGACGGTGCCCGTGGGCCGGACGGCCACCGGACTGCCGATCGGCCTGCAGGTCGTCGCGGCACGGCACAGGGACCACGCCGCCCTACGCATCGCATCCGAGGCGCACGGCGCAGCCGTGGCCGCGGCCGCGGCTCTTCCCCTACCGGCATTCGACGTTGGAGCAAGCATTGGCCATTGACATCTCCGGCATCGCGTCCACGGGGCGTCCCGGCTTCGTCGGGCACCACGCCGAGTGGAGCGACGTACAGTCGGCCGAGGCGGAACGACTGCTGGCGCGCCCACTCGACTTCGACTTCGTCCGGGTCGGGTTCACCGATCCGCACGGGCTGCCGCGCACCAAGACCCTGACCCCCCAGGCGTTCCGCGGCACACTCCTGAACGGCCTGGACATGAGCCCCGGCCCGCTGGTCTTCGACAGCGGCCATGCGCTGCCCAACGACATCTTCGCCGTCGGCGCCGGACTCGATGTCCAGGAACTGACCGGCGCGGGGGACTTCATCGTCATACCCGACCCGATGACCCTGCGGGTGGAAGAGGCTGACGGGTTACGCACGGCGGTGGTCCTGGGCGACGAGTACACCAGGATCGGCGAGCCGCATCCGCTCTCCTCCCGCGGAGTGCTCAAACGCTTGCTGAAGCGCGCCGAGGCCGAGGGGTTGTTCCCGGTCGTCGGGCTCGAACTCGAGTGGTATCTGCTCCGCCTGGCCGATCCACTGGACCGCGGCGGCGTCGGCGGCTTCGGTATCCAGGGCCGCGCCCCGGCGGTCGAGACCGTCAACGGCGGCTACCAGTTCAACTCCGACCTGCTCCTCGCGGATCTGCTCCCGCTGCTGGCGCCCCTGGGCCGGCAGTTGGCCGACGACCTCCGCCTGCCTCTACGCACGATGGAGCACGAGTCGGGCCCGGGACAGATCGAGTTCACCTTCGACCCCCTGAGCGCGCTGGAGGCCGCCGACGGGGTCGTCCTCGCTCGGTCGCTGCTCAAGCAGGCGTGTCTGCGCAAGGGCCATCTGGCCTCGTTCATGGCTGTCCCCGGCTTCGCCGGAGCCGACCCCAGCGGCTGGCACCTCCACCAGTCGCTGACCGACACGGCGGGCAACAACGTGTTCGTGTCCGACTCCCCGCGACAGGTGCTCTCCGACCTGGGACTGGCCTATGTCACCGGACTCGTGGAGCACGGAGCCGAGACGGCCGCCTTGGCGGTTCCGACGGTCAACGGCTACCGCAGACTCGATCCGGTCAACTCACTTTCGCCGGACCGCCTGGTGTGGAGCCACGAGAACCGCGGAGCCATGGTCAGGGTCCTCGGCGGTCCGCAGGACGCGGGATCGCACGTGGAGAACCGGATCGGCGAGCCCGCCGCGAATCCCTATCTCTACATCGCCTCCCAGATAGCGGCGGGTCTCGCCGGTATCGGGCGCGGCGGCATCGCGGCCCCCGCGGAGCACCCGCACGCGGGAACCGCGGCCGCGGTTCCCGCGGACCTCGGCGAGGCACTGGCAGCCATGAGAGAGAGCACGCTCGTGTCGGAAGTCCTGGGAGAGCCCTTCACGAAGAACCTCCTGGCCCTGAAGACCAGTGAGTGGGAGCGATACCGCAAGTGGGTCGAAGAGGCTCCGGACCGGGACGTCGCCGGTGTCTCACGGTGGGAGAACGACGAATACCTGATGGCGTTCTGATGACGGCTCCGTCACCGGACCACTCGGCGAACGCCTCCGCGGAGGGGGGACGCGCTCTGCACCTGATGATCGTCGGGCTGGGCATGATGGGACGGGCCGCCGCCGTCGTGGCCGTGCGGGAACTACCGCTGGCCCGTCTCCACCTGGTGGACATCGACCTCGACCGGGCCCGCGCCGTGGCTCACGAACTGGCGGGGCTCGACGTGCCCGTGACGACGGGCACCTCGTGGAGCGAGGCCGCCGACGGCATGGACGTCGCGCTGCTGGCCCTGCACTGGCCGCAGACGGAACGGTTCCTGGCCGACACCCGGCGGGCCGGTCTCGCCGTGGTGAGCATCACCCGGCCACCGGTCGCACCAGCGCCGTACGTCCCGGACGTGGTGCGCGAGCGCACGGGACCAGCCCTGTTCCCGGTCGGGCTGGAGCCCGGACTGACAGAGATCATGCTCGGCCACATGGTGCGGAAGCTCGACCGGGTGCACCACGTCGAGACGCTCTGCGGCGGGCTCACCACCGAGGCCCCGCACGGATTTCCGTACCGGCTGCTGTTCGGCGGCACGGTCCTTCCCTTCGCACGGCGCCCCGCTTTCGTGCTGGCCGCGGGGCGTCGTCGGACGCTCGAACGTTTCTCCGAGGTCCGGCCCGCGTCGCTGCCCGGTCTGCCCGCCCTGGAGTCGTACCACGACGGAATGGTGCCCTGGCTGCACGAGACCCCGGGCCTGAACGGCGTCGACGTCGAGCAGCGCTCGGTGCGCTGGCCGGGCTTCGTCTCCGCGGTCTCGCTCCTCCGCTCCGGCGGACTGCTCGACGAGGACGACATCGAGGTGGCGGGTACGAGGCTCACCCCCCGCAGCGTCACCGACGAAATACTCGGACGCCGGCTGAAGCGTCAGCCGCACGAACGTGAGGTCACCCATCTCCAACTCACCGCACACGGCGTCCTCGACGGGAGGGAGGTGATCCGCCGCGTCAATGTGTGGTGCCGCGACGACGAGACACCGCTGGACTCGGGCATGGCCTGCCTCACCGCGGTACCAGCCGTGGTCGCGGCCGGCCTGGTGACAGCCCGGGAAGGGGGCTGGTGCCGCCCGGAGGAAGCCTTCGACGCCTCCGCGACGACGGTCCTTCTCGCCGCTCTGAAGCGGCACGGCGCACACATCCGGGATCGAATCAACGAGGGCGAGCCGATATGACACGGGGGGACGACCTGATCACGTACCGGCTGATCGGCATCGGCGCCGGGCCTGCGAATCTGAGCCTGGCCGCACTGCTCGACACATCGGAGAACTCCTCCGACGACATCTTCTTCGAGGCCAAGGAACGCTTCCAATGGCATTCCGGGATGATGCTCCCGGACGCCGAGATGCAGGTGCACTTCCTCAAGGACCTCGTCACACCCGTCGACCCCACCAACCCTCACTCGGTACTGGCCTACGCCGTCAGCCGCGGCGAGCTGTACCGGTTGCTGAACACCCGTCGGCAACGGGTGTCGCGGCGGGAGTTCGAGGCGTACTGCTCCTGGGTCGCCGGGCGGCTGCCCAGCGTCCGGTTCGGCAGCGAGGTCCTCGACGTCCGCTGGGACGGTTCCTTCGTGGTGACCACGACCGACAGCACGTACCGAGCTCAGCACCTCAGCGTCGGAACGGGAGTGGTGCCGAAGGTACCGCCGTGCGCGGAGGGCCGTGACCTGCCCGGCGTCATCCATTCGGCCGACTTCCTCCACCACCCGCTGCCCGGTGACACGCGGACCGTGGTGGTCGTGGGCGGCGGCCAGAGTGGAGCCGAGGTCGTCGCCCACCTCCAGGAAATCCTGCCGTCCGGTGTGACGGTCGAGTGGATCACGCGCCGCCGCAACTTCCTGCCGCTGGACGAAAGCCCGTTCGTGGAGGACTTGTTCACCCCGGAAGCCAGTGAGGAGTTCTTTCGCCGGCCGGCCGACGTGCGCATGCAACTGCTGGCCGAGCAGCGACTCGCCAGCGACGGGGTCTCGGACTACCTGTTGGAGCGCATCTACCGGCGCATGTACGACGTCCGCAACGGCTATCGCGGGGGAGCGAGGGTGCGGACGAGCGTCGCGACGGAACTCGTCGGCCTGGACATCGGTGCCCCGCGGGGCGTCGAGGTGGCCGTCCGTGACCTGCTCGGCGGCGAACGGCGCACCCTGCGCGCGGACTTGGTGGTGTTGGCCACCGGATACGAACAGGCCCTGCCCCAGGCCGCGAGCGCACTCCATCCGTTGATCTCGTGGGACGGCGGCCGTCCGAACCTGCGCCCCGACTTCTCGATCGAGTGGGACGGCCCGGCGTCGAGCAGGATCTTCGTACAGAACGGAGCCCGGCACGCGCGCGGCGTGGCCGATCCCAACCTCAGCCTGCTCGCATGGCGTTCCGCCACGATCGCGGTCTCGGTCGCTCCGGATCTCGGCAAGCGACTGCTGGAGCAGCATCTCGCTCCCGACCGCGATCCGGACACCCCTGCCGCACACGACAGCGAAGAACTACAGAACGAGGCACGAAGTGCCCGAAGGAGCGTCGAATGAGCCTGGCCAAGGAGCCGGACATGACGAGTGTGCTCCCCGTCGAGCAGCTCAAGGTCACGCCGAGCGGACCGGTCGAAGGGTTTCGTTTCCCGGAGCTCGGCGGCCGTCCGTCAGCGCCCTTCAAGGCCTCACGATGGCGCCTCGACCCCGGTGAGTGGAGCAACTGGGACCAGCACGAGGTGCTCGAGATCTGGATGGTGGCCACGGGCACCGGATCCGTCTGGCGGGAGGAACAGGAGACCGCCGTCGGGCCCGGTGACGTCGTCCTCATGCCCAGCCAGGTCCGGCACCGGCTGCACAACACGGGCACGGTTCCCGTAACGCTGTTCAGCGTCTGGTGGCCCTTCGCCGCGCAGGCCGACTCGGTGACCGGTACGGAGGTGACGGACGGTGCTTGAGTCCGTGGGCAGGGTGCTGGACCGGATCCGCGCTGCGGCGCCCGTGCGGGAGTCGTACTTCTTCTTCGCCGGCTATCTGACGCCCAACGGCGAATTACATCTGGGTCACCTCGGCGGACCCTATCTCCGCTCCGACGCGGCGGCCCGCTGCCTGGGCCTGTACGGGGCCGACGTCGCCTGTGCGACCGGCTCGGACGCCTTCGAGAGCAGCGTGGCCTACGCGGCCGCGGCCGCCGGCGCCCCGGAAACGGCCGGTGCGACAGCCACGCACTACACCGACCGCGCCGCGCGTGCTCTGCGCGGGATGCGGATCCGGCAGGACGACTTCGTCAACCCCTGCCAGGAGCCGGTACGACGAGACGTCGCGGCCTCCTGCCACGCGCTGGCCTCCGCGCTGAACAGCGCCGGTCGACTCCTCGTGCGGGAGGAGCAGTTGTTGCTCGGAACCCCGCCGGCGCCGGCGGCGGCGACCGGTACCTTCCTCTCCGGTGCCTGCCCCTTCTGCGAGGTGCCGCAGTCGGGCAACGTCTGCGAACAATGCGGGCGGTGGATGCACCCGGAACGGATGACCTCGGCCTGGGCGCCCGGCGGTACGTCCGGCCGTGCCACTCGGGGAGGCGTCGAGTCGGTCTTCGTCCGCACGGCCGCCGCGCTGAATGCCGAGACCATGCGCGATGTGCTGGAACCCGGGTTCCGCTACCTGGTACGCGACTACGCCGAGGTCTTCGGCGACACCCTCAGGCTCAGCTACCCGTCGTGGTGGGGCATCCCCTGGAGCACACCGCTCGCCCGCGCTCCGCACCCCCAATCGGTCTTCTCCAGCTACGTGCTCGGCAAATACGGCTCCACCCGCGTCCTCGGCGCACGGCAGCGCGAGCGAACCGGCTCCGACCCGTTCAGTGCCGGCGGCGGAGTGACCACCGTCGCGGTGGGCGGCCTGGACAGCGCCTTCGGCTGGATCTCCCTGCAGGCCTTGGTGGACGACGCGGTGGACTTCGCCCCGTTCGACCACATCGTCGTCAACCGTTTCATGCTGCTGCGCGGTGAGAAGTTCTCCACCTCGCGCAGGCATGTCATCCGGGTCAACGACGCGCTGGATCGCGGCCTGTCCCCGGACGTTCTCCGGCTCATGCTCGCCCGTGTATCGCCCGGCCACGAGGAATCGGACCTGGTGCCCGAGAAGGCCGCCGCTCAGTCAGCCGAGGACTGCGCCCTGCTCATCGATGCCCTGGGGCGCTCTCAGCCCGGCGATGAGGAACCCGGGGTGGAGCCACGGCTTCTGGACGCGGCCGAAACGTGGCTCACGCGTCAGCGCGCGGCGTTCGCCCTCCCGGCCGTGGACCTGCCGGCGGCGGCCGAGGCCTTGCTGGGGTGGGCATCGCTCCTCCGCGAGGGCGCCGCACAGGGCCACCCGCGGTTCGCTCGGCAGGTCATGGCGCTGCTCGCCCTGCCACTGATGCCCGACTGGGCCGCCGCCGTGTGGAACACCGCGGCGCACGGCCCCCTTCCCGGCCGGCAGAACGAGCCGGGCGGCCGGGAACAGCCGGTGGACCCCTTCGTACTGCCGCCTGTCGCCGCCGCCGATCTCGACGCCCTCGCCGAGCAGGGCCGCGCGGCGTGACCCGCGCAGCGTACGAACCCGACCGAATCCCGCCGGTCCGGCCCCGTCCGGACCCCTGCCAGCCCCTCATCACTTCCTGGAGGATTCCTGCATGAGCGGTCAGAAGCTCGATCTCTCCGTCCTCGTTCCCGAATTGCGCTCCCGGGACCTGCTGCCTCCGGACACGGCGGGAGTGTTCGCCAGCGGTTCCATGGTTCGCGGCTGGGGCAACGAGACGAGCGACGTGGACGTGCATGTCATCACCGGATCGCTCCGCGAGTCCTCGGTCGCGGAGACCGGCCACGTCTCCCTTGAGCCGAACATCTTGACGTATGAGCGCATCTTCGTGGACGGCCGCAGGTGGGACGTCGAGTACTGGACGGAGAGCCAGGTCGACCAACTGCTCGCCAAGATCACCTGGGAGGCCTACGACAGCCCCGACGCGCCCTGGTCCAAGCTGAGCAGGACGGAGCTCGGCATGCTGGAGCGGTTGCCCTACGCGGTCGCCGCCGATGACGGTGCCTGGCTCTCCGCGGTGCACCAGCGCATCCGGGACTCGGCACACCGGGTCATCCTCGTCGGCATCTCGCTGCGGGAGTCCGACGGCCTGGTCGAGGACGCGGCGGGACAACTCGCGGCGGGCGACGTCCACAGCGCCGTCATCGCGGCCCGCCTCGCCTTCAACCATGTGGTCGACGCCCTCCAGGCGCATGAGGGCCAGTTCGGCAGTCTGTGGCCCAAGTGGCGAGCCCGGCGCATGACGTTGATCCGCTCCAAGGCGCTGTCCTTCGAGACCTACTGGAAGACGGAGACCATGACGACGTTCGATCCGGCACACCCCGGAGGCTGGGTGGAGCAGACCATCGGGCTGTGCCGGGAGATCTCCGCCGAGCTGGAGGTATGACACACATGACCGACCTGACCAGCGGTTCGCAGGTTCCCCGCATCCCCCTCAACGTCCGCCTGCGCAAGCACCGCGGCCAGTACCTCGCCATCGGCTACGAGCATGCCCTGGAGCTGTCGCCCACGGCCGTGTTCATCTGGGGGCAGATCGACGGCACCACGGACGTCGACGGCATAGCCCGGGCCGTCAGCACGGAGTACGCGATCGACACGGAGACCGCCACGGAGGACGTACGAGCCCTGCTCGACGAGCTGGCCGGCCACCAACTCGTCGTGTGGGACAGCTCAGGGCCCGCACGGTGACAGAAGCGGTGCCGGACTCACCGACCCTCGCCGAGCCGTCCCGGGGCGAGCGGATGCGACTGCTGGCGGCGCTCATGGCCCGGTTCTTCGGATCCGGTTTCTGGGCGCCGCTGCAGGTGCTGTTCTTCGTGCGGATCGCCCACATCCCCGCGTTCACGGTGTCCGTGGGGCTCACCGTCGCCACCGTCGTCGGACTCGTCGCCGGGCCCTACATCGGCGGGCTCGCCGACCGCCACGGAACCCGCACCGTGGGCGCCGCCGTGTTCGCGTTCGCGGCCTGTGCCTCGGCCACTCTGGTCTTCGTGGAGTCCGTGCCCACCTTCCTGCTCGCCATCACCCTGATCTCCATCGGCCGGGGCGGCCAGGCCGCCGTCTCGGGGGCCCTGGTGGCCACCGTCGCGGGAGACTCCAAGCTCGACTTCCGGGCGCGCGTGTACTCCATGCAGAACCTGGTGATGACGGTCGGCCCGGTCTTCGGCGGCCTCGTCCTCCAAGCCGACCAGCGCCGCTGGTACATGGCGGCTATCGCCGTCGAGGTCGCCGCCTGTCTCCTCGCGTGCGTCCTCGTGGCGAGCCTTCCGGCGCGTCCGTCCACCGTCGCGAGCTCCGCGGAATCACCGTCCAACGCGCTGCGCGACCGGCCCTACATGGTCGTCAGCGGGCTGGCCGGCGTCCTGGTGCTGTTCGACGCGGTGCAGACGGTGTTGCTGCCCCTGTGGATCACCGAACGCACCGCCGCGCCCCGGTGGTTCGTCTCCGCCGTGTGGATCACCAGCAGCTTGATCGTCGTAGCCTTCCAGCGCCGGATATCGGCGGGCACCGAGGAAGTGGCCGCGGGAGCAAGGATGTTGCGCCGTACGGCGCCGCTGGCCGTGGTCGCGCTGGTGCTGTTCTACTCCGCCGCACACGTGGGCGAGGCGGGCACCGTGGCCCTGCTGCTGTGCGGACTGGGCTTCCTCACCTGGTCCGAGATGTGCTTCGCGGCCGGTGAGTACTCCCTGTCGTACGGGCTCGCCCGCGACGAGCGGCACGGCCAGTACCAGGGAGCGTTCGCGGTGGGGGTGGGCCTCGGATCAGCAGCCGCACCGCCCGTCGTCACCGGCCTGTGCCTCGGGCTCGGGCCGGTCGGCTGGGCCCTGCTCGGCGCCCTGCTGCTGGGGGCGGGCACCCTGGTCCCGGCAGCCACACGGCACGCGTCCGCCGCGCTCGCGACGCCACTCCCCGCCGTGAACGGCGGCAGGAGCCGCACAGGGTGAGGGACGCGGGGCCGGGGCGGTCACCGAGGCCGCCCCGGCCCCTTGATCAGGAACCCGACCGGGACCGGGAGTCGTGCTCCCGCAGCCGCTCCTCCAGACGCTCCCGCACCACGTCCTCGTCCCGCAGGAACCTCCTGGGATCCAGCACACCGGGGTCGAGGGCGATGCCGTCCGCCTTGAGTTCATCGGCGAACAGCGTCCCCTGCCGCAGGCTGCGCAGCGACGCGTCCTGCACCGAACGGTACGCACGCTCGCGCTCGACACCATCGCGTGTCAGTCGCAGATAGGCCTGCGCGCTGAAGATGCGGCCCCGCGTGGCACCCAGGTTCTCGGCCATCCGGTCCGCGTTCACGACCAGGCCTTCCACCAGCTCCGTCGCCGCCGTCACCTGGTAGTAGGCAAGGTTGCACGAGTCGGGCAGGACCACCCGCTCCACCGAGGAGTGCGCGAGGTCGCGTTCGTGCCACACCGCGACGTCCTCCAGCGCCGCGCCCACGTTGGCCCGCAGCAGCCGGGCCAGTCCGCACAGCCGCTCGCTGGTGGTGGGGTTGCGCTTGTGGGGCATCGCGCTGGACCCCTGGTAGGCGGAGGTGCGAGGCTCCTCGACCTCGGCGACCTCGGTGCGCTGCAACAGCCGCAGCTCCAGTGCCAGTTGCTCGACACTCGCACCGAGAACCGCGAGGCCCGCGACCAGTTCGGCGTGCCGGTCCCGGCAGACGATCTGGGTGGGAGCGGGCTCGGGCGTCAGTCCCAGCCGGCCGAGAACGTCGGCCTCGACGGCCGGCGAGGTGGTCGCGTAGGTGCCGACCGCTCCCGAGAGCGTGCCGACGGCCACCGAGGCGCGCACCGCTTCGAGACGGGTCAGGGAACGGTCCATGGCGAAGGCGAGGGCGGCCAGCTTGTGTCCGAATCTGATCGGCTCGGCGTGGATGCCGTGGGTCCGCCCGACGCAGATGGTGTCCCAGTCCTGCAGCGCCCGGCGGGCCAGCACCCGGTACAGTCCGCCGACCGCGTCCAGGACGAGGTCGACCGCGTCCCGCATGGCCAGCCCGAGTCCGGTGTCGACCAGGTCGTAACTCGTCAGCCCGTGGTGCACCCAGCGTGCGCTCTCCTCGGGAATCGCCTGCGTCCAGGCGGCCAGGAAGGAGAGGACCTCGTGGTCACGCGTGCGTTCGGCCTCGCGTACGGCTGCGATGTCCGGCGCGGGGGCGGCGGCGATCGTCTCGGCCGCTTCCGCGGGGATGATCCCGTGCTCGGCCTGAACACGCGCCACCAACGACTCGATCGCGACCCAGCGTCCGAGCGTGGCCTCCTCGGTCCAGATCCGAGCCATCTCCGGACGTACATATCGGTCGATCACGTACTCCTCCTTGGTTCAGGGGCGCATCAGCGGACGGGCCCCTCTCGACTCGTCCCAAGGGAGCGCGGCGGTCGGCTGCCCCGCCGGACTGAAGGGATTGGACTGCCACGCGCTCAGGGCTCGTCGTACGGCGGCGTCGCGCAGGGTCTGGTCGTCGGTGTAGTCGCTGATCTCCCGAGCGAACGACCGCCCCAACGGGTTCATCTGATAACGCAGTTCGCTACCGCGCCTGTCCACGCGCACCAGCCCGGCCCGGACCAGTTCGGCCAGCGCGGCTTTCGCCTGCTCGACCGAGAGGTCCAGGGCCGCCGAGGCCGCAGTGTCGTTGAACGAGTGCGCGTCAAGCCACCCCAGCAGCCGAAAAGCACGGCATGCGGAATCCCGCAGGCGATCGTAGGCCTTGTGCAGATGCCCTCGTACGTCGACGGACCGCGAGGCCAGCAGGTCGAGCCGACGCCGGGGGTCCTGGAGGCGCTTGCCGACCTCGTCCCATGTCAGGTCCGGTTCGTCGGCCATCCGTTCGGCCAGTGCGTGTACGGCCGCGGGCAGGCCCTCCAGGACGACGTCGAGCACCCGTACCGTGGACCGGGGCAGGCCGCCGGGCGGCAGCTCGCGGGCCTGCGCGAGCACCGCGAGGGCACGACCGGGCGCGTAGGGAGGCAGTTCGACGACCTCCAGCCGCCCGGTGCGCAGCGAGACGGTCGTGCAGACCACCAGCCCGCTCCCGGGCGGCACCGGTAACAGCCACGCGTATTGCTCGGTGTGGGTCACGTCGTCCAGCACGAGAAGCGTCGCCGAGCGCGCCCACACCTCCCTGAGCGCAGCAGGATCGGCACCGCGAGTCCCGCCGCCCCAGATCCCGGACATCTGCTCGGCGAGCACCCGTGCCTGGTCGGAGCCCCCGGCCCCGGGCCGGACCGGCACGACCACGGGCGGCTGCCCGGCGGCGCCGGTCCTGCGGACCTCGTCCACCACCGCGCGCACGGTCCGGCTCTTGCCGGAACCGGGTGGTCCGACGACGGCGACAGCCGCCCCCTCGGCGCGCCGGCGGGCGAGCAGATCGGTGATCCGGGCCTGGGGAACGCCCGGGTCGTCGGAGGTCCCGGCGGCGGACCGCGGTGCGGGAGGCGAAGCCAGGGCGTTCTGCTGAGCCCGGCGCAGCGCGGGGCCCGGTTCGATGCCGAGATCGTCCAGGAGCAGGCGCCGGGCCCGCCCGTAGTACTCCAGCGCCTCCGCTCGGCGTCCCGAGGCGGTCAGGGCATCGATGAGGAGCGCCCAGAGCGACTCCTGGTGGGGATGGCTCAGCGAGGCCTCCCTCAGCGGCCCGACCGCCTCGGCCGGATCGACCCGTATCTGTTCACGTGCCCAGTGCTCCAGAGTCAGCAGGTGCAGATCGCGCAGCACATGGGCGTGCGCCCGGTGGAGCGGCTCGGCGGGGGCGTCCTGAAGGGGCTCACCGCGAAAAAGCCCGAGCGCCGAGACGAACCGCCGCAGGCGCTCGCCGGGTTCGTCCGAGCGACAGCCGGCCTCAAGGTGCTCCCGGGCCAGCTGGACGTCCACCTCGAAGCGGTCGGTGTTCAGCACGTATCCGCCGGCCTGCGTGAGGATCGAGTCGGCGCCGAGCAAGCGCCGCAACCGGGCGATGTAGCCGTGCAGCGTCTTGCGCCCGGACCTCGGCAGCTCCCCGGGCCACAGCGTGTCGAGCAACGCGTCCGCGGTGACCCCCTGTCCGTCGGCCAAGGCGAGCGCGGCGAGCACGATGCGCTGATGTGCCTGGGGCACCGGTACCAGGTCGCCGTCCTCGTCCCTCACCCGGAAGACACCGAGCAGTTCGATCCGTGCGCGTGCCGCCAAACGGCTCCCTCTCCTCTCGGCTCCCGTGAACGACGGCCTCGGCTCACCGATGGGACGGCTCCGCCGCCGGGAGAGGGCGGCGTACCAGGATGCCGTGCCCACCGTCGGGAACCAGCCCCAGTGCGACCTTCAGCCGGTCCGTCATCCTGGGCGTGACCATGGTGAGTGCCGTTTCGGGCGTGTGGTACGCGACCTCGGTGATCTCGCCGTCGACGAAGTCGAAGTCCTGCGGAGAACGCGCGTCCAGCTCCACGAAGAAGGTCAGCATCAGTACCTCGGCGCCTTCCCAGTCCGACGCCCCGTAGTCCACCGATCGCAGCTGGCCCACCCGGCAGTCGACCCCCAGCTCCTCACGGATCTCCCGGCGCAGTCCCCCGACCGGGTCCTCACCGGCCTCCAGAATCCCCCCGGGAAGGTCCCATCGGTCCTTGTAACTCGGGTTCACCAGCAGGATGCGGCCCTCTCCGTCGAAGGAGATACCACCCACCGAAACCTTTTTGCGGTTCGTCACCCTCACGCTCCCCCATGTCGGCCTCGTCCGGCGGTGTGCCGATCGGTCGGCGCACCCACATCGACGCAAGGTTCCCGTGCGACACCTGCGGCCCGCGACGCCCGACCAGTATCATGCGCCGACGAGTCATCGGCAAGATCACACTTACGGCCAAGTCACCGCCTGCTACGGCTCGTTGGGCCTGCGTCCCGAACACCCCGCGGCCAGGGTCCAGCGGACGGTACTGGGCATCGTCGTGTCGACGCCGGTCGGCCATGCTGCCGACTGCTGGAACCCGCTGCGGCTCACCGTGCTCATGACCGTACTCCGGTCAATCGCCGCCATGGGCCTCGTCCTGGTCCAGGACGAGGTCAACTGCGCCGCGATGACAGGTATCCAGGCCGTCACCGTGGCTTCCGCCTCTCCCTGCGGGGCACGCCGTTCCCGCACCCACGCCCGGTGAGGAGACAAGCGGTTGAGGAGCGCTCAGCCGGCGGCCGACGGCTGCCCGTCGAGGAGCGTCTCCCAGCCCTGGCGCCTCGCCACCGCGTGCACCGTCGGCGTGACGACCCGCTCGTCGACCGTACGGAACTCGCTCAACATCCGCTCCTGCCGCTCCCCGACGAGGCGCCGCTGTTCTTCGGACCAGTCGGGTGCGATCACCAGCGCCCATCGGGCGTGCAACCGGCCCCCCCTTATGATCTTCGCGTCGAAGGAGTCAGGACCGAGGTCGATCCGTTCGTAGCCGTGTTCCGCCGCCCACCGGATCGCCGCGTAGTACGTGAGGTTGAAGTAGACCGACGCCCTGCGGCCGTACTCCTCGGCCACACCGTGCCCCCGCGCGAACATGGTGCTGCCGCTGAGGAAGAACTGAGTGAAGCCGACCATCTCCCCCTTGCGGAAGGCGGCCATGACCACGCAGTCCTTCAGGCGCTCCGCCTGGTCGCGGAGCTTCTCGATCTCCGCCTGAAGCGTCATGTCGTGGCCGTAACGCAGCGACACCTGATGGGCCAGCGCGCCCATCTCCTCAAGATGGTCACCCATGGGCAGGATCCGCAGTTCGCACCCCTCGCTCTCGAAGCGGCGCATCTCGTGCCGGAACTGCTTCCAACGGCTCTTGCCCACTACGTCCCGGTAGCCGTCGAGTCCGCCGGACGGCACGACGAGATCGACCGAGCCGTCCATGAGGACCACCTGGTCATCGGGGACGAGGTCATCCAGTACCAGAGCCAGACTGTCGTCGGTGACGTACAGCATGGCGCCCGGCTCGCCCCGGTCCGCGCACCGCCGCCGGAAGGCATCCAGCAGCGCGCGTGCCGCGTGGGCACGCCGACCCGGGTCCGTCAGCGCGCCGGTGAGGAACTCGCTGGTGTATCCCAGCCGGGTACCGGCCACGCACACGGGCGGACGGTCGCCGTCGGATTCGTCGTCCGAGCCCTCGGCCCGGTGCAGCCCCAGGACGGCATCAGGGTCGTAGTAGAACGGGCGGGTGCCTTCGAAGGTGTACGTGGGGAGCGCCGAGACGGGGCGATCGCCCTCGAACAGCACCAGATGTCCAGGTACGCCGTCCCGCATGAGGTCGGCGTGGCGGATCCAGTCCGGACCGGAATAGAGCGAGTGCCCCGCGGACAGCGTCGCCCAGTGTGCCGCTCCGACCGACGAGGCGGGCCCCACCTCCTCGACCTGCCACGGCTCCGCATGAGTCGGCACACGGGTCATGATCCCTCCTCAATCACTGGGTCGACGCTCGCTGGATCGGCGAACCGGACCGCGGTCGCACCTGCGGCACGGCCGAAGTGCAGGAAAGCGGTCCTGGCCGCGATGACGCCGCGCCGCTCGTACTCGCCCACGATGGCCGTCACACACGCGGCGAAGTCGCCTTCGCTGCCGGCGGCCTCGTCGGCAAGTGTCTGGACCAGGCTCGACCCGGCGTCCACGGCCCAGCCTTCGCCGAGCCGGACAACCAGTTCGCGCCCCGTTCTCCACGCGAACTCCCGCACCCCCTCAGGGAGTACGGCGCCCTCGGCGGTGATCGGCAGCAGAGCGGTCAAGCACGCGGTGCCGTCGGGCGCCAGCCACTCCGACAGCCGACGCAGGATGGCCCGGCCCACGGCGAAGCCGTCGGGACCATTGGCCGCCCCCGGCAGGAAGGGCAGGTTGGCGATCACCTGGTCGTAGACGGTGCCCTCCGGCAGGGGCGCGTACAGGTCGCCGGACCACAGACTCACCCGGTCTTCACACCCGTTCAGGATGATGTTGGCCTCGGCGACCGCGACCGCCACCTTGTTGATCTCCACCGCGTGCACCGTCGCCCCCCGGAGAGCGGTCGCGAGCGCCTGCAGGCCCGTGCCGGAGCAGAGATCCAGGACCGACGAGCCGGGCCGGACGTCGAGTTGACCGGTGAGCTCGACCGAGTCCGCACCGAAATACAGATCGGTCTCGAACGGAGACGGCGGCGCGGCGAAGAGCCACACACCCCGAGGCCGCATGAGAACCGTGCCGACCAATTGGGCTGTTTCACCCGAGCGGTCGAGAATACCGGCCGTTTGCAGGACCGGGAAGAAATCCCGCAGCGACCGCGGCAACGCGGCCGTCATGACGGGGCGTCCGAGCAACAGGAACTCGTGCAGGGGACGCACGTCCGCGGGAAGGGAGTCCAGCGCCGCCGCCCAGTCGGCAAGCCGAGGCCGGTCAGCGGGAAACCGGGCCAGGAACTCGGAGACACCGAACGCTTCCAGGTCCCGGACCAGCAGAGCTGGTGAGGTTGCTTCCATACGAACCCGCGAAGACAACCTGCCGCGCATACACCACCTATTCTTCACGGCCTTCGACGATCGTTGCAGTATTCATGTACGGGCTTGGTCCTGTCGAGGAGCTCTCCAAGTGAACGCCCTTGTCTTTCCCGTAAGTTGACGGTAGACGCCGCGTTTCTGCCACACCCTGAGGACACATATGACACCGCTCGCAGTGGTCATCGACGCCGATCCGGGAACCGATGACGCCATCGGTATCCTGGTGGCCCTGGGGAGCCCCGGCCTGCACCTGCGCGCTGTCACGACGGTCGGCGGCAATGCCTCCGTGGACATCACCACCGACAACGCGCTGCGTCTGCTGTCGGCCGTGGCGGGCCCGGTGCCCGTGTTCGCCGGATCCGCGTCCCCCATCGGATCGCGCGAGCGCTTCGGCCACGGGTCCCTCGCCCGCCCGCACCGCCCCGGCCGCGACCGGGTGGGGTTCGGCCTGCCCGCGACGGACCTCCGGGCCGAGGACATGCCGGCGGTGGAGTTCCTCGCGCAGACCTTCACCGGGGAAGAGGCCCGCGACACGGTACTGGTGGCCACCGGCCCCCTCACCAACGTCGCCGCGGCGCTCCTGCGCGCCCCTGACATGGCACGTTCATTGCGCCGACTGATCGTCATGGGAGGTTCCCGGGGCGGGGGAAACGTCACCGCGTCCGCCGATTTCAATTTCTGGGCCGACCCGGAGGCCGCGCACATCGTCCTGCGCGCGGGAATCCCGAGCGTCGTCCTCTTCCCCCTGGATGCCACCCGTCGGGCACCGCTCACGGAGGCCGACTGCACGGCCATCGAGCACACCGGGGAGGTCGGAGCACTGGCCGCCGACATCATCCGCAGCCGTATGCCGGCCGTTCGTTCCGACGGCCACGACGCCCCGCCGAGGACCGCGACCGTCCACGACGCCCTGTGCACCGCCCACTTGATCGCACCGGTGGTGCAGGCGTCCGAGTGGTGCGCGGTGGAGGTCGACACGACCAGCAGCAGCCGACGCGGTACGACGGACATCACCCCCGTCGACTTCACCCCGACCGCGGGAACATCCGCCCCGGGCACAGAGGTCGTACGGCACGCGCGGTCGGAGGTGCTGGCCCGCACGATCGCCGAGGCGACGCGACGGCTGTCGTCCCGTGGGGCCCAGGTGCCTTGAGCCACCCAGCTCGGCGCCCGGCCCAGCCGCACGCTCAGGCCCAGGAGTGCCGATCGGCCCAGTTCGCGCAGGCCAGCACCGGTACCCCGGTGGTGTCTTCCAGCCGCTTGCGGGCCTGGCTCTCGCAGTCGTTGGCGCCGTCGAAGATGGTGATGACGCTCTCGACGGCGACATCCCTGGCCTGCAGGTGCTTGATGACCGTGGCGACCGAACGGCCCGAGTGCATCGAGTTGTCGACCACCACCACGGACTCGCCGGGACCCGCCTGAAGCTCCGGCGAGTCGAAGTCGAAGGCCCGCTTCACGACGGTGACGGAACGAAGCCGGCCCGCGGGCGCCGTGGCCGCCGCCGATATCCCCATACCCACTCCGCCGGTCGCCACCACCACCAGATGAACGGGGCGGTCGGCCGGTATCCGGGCCCACATCGCCTGCCCCAACCGATCAATGACGGATGTGTCGAGCGTCAACGGCATGAACCAGTCACGTTCGTCACCATGGCCGGTCGAAGATTGACAGAACTCGCACGGGTTCGCGTCGGATGTCGCCAACGGTCCACTCCTCACGGGCACTTGATCGAAAGCCCACAGTAGCCGAGACTCCCAGAGCGGGCTTCTCGGATCTCGAACCCTTTGGCGCGTTCTCCAGGTGAAGTACAGCTGACGCTCCGTAGGATGCCGCCCGTCCAACAGGCCAACAGGAGTTGAGCAGATGAGCCGACCGGCGCATCATCCCGCCGTAGCAACGCTGACCCGGAACCCGCTGAAGTCCTCCCTCTACAGCCAGGAGCCGTACTTCCGGGAATCCTTATGCGACCTCGAACACCTGCTGGGCGAGAGCACTCCGACGACTGTGCTGCGGCACGGGCTGGTGGTGGTGAAGCCGGACGGCCACGCGCTGGGTGCGACGAGCACCGTCCTCGACTTCTACGCACGGCACGGTTTCACGCCCGTCGACGCCCGTCCGGTCACCTTCACCCGGAGCGTCTGGCGTTCGCTGTGGGTATACCAGATGACCCAGGCTTCGATCGACCGTCTGCTGGTCAACGACCTCGTCATGGACGGGGAAGGCATCGCGTTGCTGCTCCGCGACACCACGGACGCCCCCCTGCCGGCCGCCGTCCGACTGAGCGAGCTCAAGGGGCCGGCGCGGATGGAAAAACAGAGCGAAGACTGCCTGCGTCGGGCTGTGGGCCAGCCGAACCGCATCTTCAGTCTCGTGCACTCGGCGGACGAACCGGCGGACCTGGTCCGCGAGTTGGGCATTCTGTTCGGTCAGGGCGAGCGGCGCGCGATGGCCACCGCGATGGGCTCAGGCACGCTGTCCGAGAGCGGGATCCAGCTACTGGAGACGGTGCGGCGCTACGACGAGCGACCGCGCAGGATCTTCGACCAGGACGCTTCACGCAAGCAGGTCATCGCCGCGATCAGCCAGCGATTGGCCGAAAGGGAACTCCCCACCGCATCTCGGGAGGCACTTGTAAGCGCCATCGACGACCTGGAGTCGGGTCGCGTGCTGCGGGCGTCGGCGTTCTTCGCAGCTCTTCTCGATGCCGCTGTGACAGCGGATTCCTGGGACTTGGCGGTCGCTGTGAGCGATGTCATCGAGGACGACGTTCCCGGGGTTTCAAAGGTTATCGACAACTTCGGCGCTGCCGCTTGGGAACAAGGCTGAGAAGCCGGTTGAATCCACTTCTGATCTCAGCGAACACTTGCAGAGCAGGTGCCCGCCCGCTTTACTTCCATTCCAGCGATCACCGGCTATGAAGTAGCACAGATCTGCATCTAGACAGGCGACTTGGGGGCTGATTTTATGTCAGGAACACCTAGCCGAGGGCAGACTGGGAAAGCGGTGGCAGCGGCTGTCGCGACCGCGATGATTCCACCTGGTACGCGCCTGGCCCTGGGCACGGGTTCCACTGTCGAAGCAGCACTTCCAGCACTCGCCGGAATTCCCGGTCTCGTGGCGACTCCGACCTCGGACGTCATCGCCGACCGGGCCAGGGACGCGGGTATCGAACTCGTCCCCGTTCAGGGCTCGTACGACTTCTATCTCGACGGGGCCGACCAGGTGGCGCCGACCGGTGATGTCGTCAAGGGCTCCTGGGGCGCCCACGTCCGAGAGAAGACGCTGGCGGAACTCTCCGCTCGACGCGTTCTGATCTGTGACGAGTCCAAGCTGGTGGACAAGCTCGTCGGACCGGTACCCGTCGCCATAGTGCCGTACTTCGGCGGGCTGTACGCCCCCGAATCGGCCGACGTCAAGACGGACGACAACGGACTGACGATCGTCGCGATGAGCCCCGGTGAAGTGATCGACGCACCGGGAGCCTGGAACGAGGAAATCTGCTGCAAGCCAGGCGTGGTCATGACCGGGATTTTCCCGGTCGGATTCGTCGAACAAATCATCGTCGGGTGTGAGGACGGCTCCCACCGCATTATCCTGACCAAATCCAACGGGGCGTGATGGTTCACATACAGTACGCAATTGACGTCGTCACCAGGGCAGAGGCCCTTTCGTCTGCCGCCTTGGCAACGGAATCTGGAATTCGGTCCCTCGAAGCGGGGCACGTGCTCGTGAAGGCGGTCGGCGTCGGAATCGTCACCGAGTTACGGGAAAAATATCCCGACGCCGAGATCATCGCCGACATGAAGACCATGGACATGGGCCGCGAAGAGGTCTCGGTGGCCGCCGAAGCCGGGGCGGACCTCATCATTGTCTGCGGGGCGGCCAGCGACGGAGTCCTGCTCTCGGCGCAGAAGGAAGCCCGCTCACGCGGTGTCGACCTCCTTGTCAGTCTCATGGGCGTGAAAAATCGACTCTCCCGAGCGCGCGCCGTCAACGATCTCGGGCTGCACCGGATCATCGCGCATCGCGGCATCGACGACGACTTCCTGTGGACCGACAAGGAACCGCGACAACAGCTTTCGCAACTCGCCGCGCTGCCGGGCATCAGCCTGACCCTCGCCGGCGGCATCAACGCCCGTACCCTGCGGGAGTTCCAGGACGTGCCCGTCGAGCGCCTGATCGTCGGCCGCGGCATCACCGAGGCGCCCGATCCGCGTTCCGAGATCCGCGACCTCCTCGACGCGGCCCCGCGGCAGCCCGCCCCCGCCGGAACGGGAGCCGCCGAATGACCGCTGCGAACGACCACTCGCTCTTCGTGGTGCCCGGCACGGGCGACGAGGGACAGACCTTCGCGGCGGCGCTGAGCGCCCGGCTCGGCTTGCCGGTCACCGGCCATGGACGGACCGTCTTCGCGTCGGGCGAGATGATCGTGCAGCTGCCGGAGGAGGTCACCCAGACGGCGGTCATCGTACTCGCCCCCTCCTCCCGCCCCTCCGACGCGATCCTGGAACTGGCTCTGCTGGCCGATGCGCTGCAGCGGCACGGGGTGCGCTCGCTCACCTGCGTACTGCAGTACGTCCCCTACAGCCGCAGCAACCGGCTCAACCGCCCGGGGCTGCCGCTCGGTTCCAAGGTCGTCATCTCCCAGCTGGAGAACTCTCCGATCGACAGGTTCGTCGTCTTCGACCTGCATGCGCGGGAAACCCTCGGCTACTTCTCCAAGCCGGTTACCTGGATGCCGACCCTGCGGCTGATGAGCGACGCGATCCCGGCCCACGCGCCGGAGGTCGTCGTCAGCCCTGACCGCGGCCGGTACGACGATTGCATGCAGTTGTCCGCGATGCGTTCCTGCACGCTGGACATGCTCATCAAGGTGCGGCGCGACGACAGCGGCTCCAGCGAACTGGTGGCTGGTGCCCGCACAGACCTCGCGGGGCGGTCGGTCCTGCTGTTCGACGACGAGATCTGGTCGGGCATCACCGCGGCCCATGCGGTGGAATCACTCTTCGCCGCGGGCGCGGCGCGCATCGACTACCTGACGGTGTACGACTTCACCAGCCCCGGCATCCGCAAGAACATGCTGGAGAACCTGGGCGTCTCCAGCTTCACCACCACCAACTTGGCCCAGCACGGCACGGACGAGTTCGACGGACGCTACCGCGTGCTCGACGCGGCAGCTCTGGTGGCTGACGCCTGGCCGCGCATGGTCGGCGCGGCAGGCCGCTGAGCCCTCCCGTCCGGCCGCCGATCGAAGGATTCCGCGGCCGGACAGGTGGGCCGTCACCGCTTCACTGCACGGGGTTGACCCAGATCTCGTGCACGGTCAGCCGCCCTTCCTCGGGCACCTTGCACTTGACGTAACTGGCCTGAAAGATCTTGAAGGCCCGTGGATGGCTCTCGTCTATGCCCAACGCGGCGTACAGCAGCGCCTTCAGCGTCCCGGCGTGCGAGACCAGCCCGACGGACTCGTTCTCCGGCACCGACGCGACAGCCGTGTGCCAGGCTCGGGTCATGCGCTCCTGGACCTCCCGGATCGGTTCCACGCCCTCGAGCCCGGGCGGGAAGTAGCCAGTGGGGTCCTGGTTGTCGAGATCGAGTTCGGAGCGCGCGCGAAGGAGGGTCGGCCGGTCCATGCCGTCGAACGGGCCGAAGTCCCGCTCGATCAGATCCTCGTCCACGGTCGGCACCGCGCAGCCGGCGGTGTCGGCGAGAATGCCCGCCGTCTGTACGGCCCGGCGCAGCGGCGAGGTCCGGAGCACACGCACACCCTGGTCCTTGAGCCGCTCCCCGAGGCACACCGCCTGCCGCAGCCCGATGTCGTTGAGTTCATGGGCCCCTTGTCGGCCGATCAGCAGATTCTGCTGGTTGGCGTGTGACCGGGCGTGCCGTATGAAGTAGACGAACTTCATGGTCAGTTCTCCGGTCCCAGTCGCTCGATGACGGAGCTCAGCTGACGCTCGTCGAGTTCGTACACGGTTGTGCCCGCCTGTGGGTCGCGTGCGTGGAGGGTGTGGAACAGCGGCGAGGCTGGGGTTCCCAGTTGGACCAGCGTGGCCGAGGCACCTTGGACGGCACGCTCGGTACCGACGGGGGCAGTGAGGTCGATGCGGCTGACGACCCCCGGGGTGACCCACACCGCCGTCGACTCCAGGTATCCGAAGATCTGCAAGTGGAAATGCCCGCAGAGGATGAGCTGGACGTCGCTGCCCCGCACGGCGTCCGCCAGCGCCTCTGGGTTGCGCAGCCCGAGGGCGTGCTGCACCCCCACATCGAGCGTGATCGGCGGATGGTGGAAGACCAGAACGGTGCCGCGGGGTGCAGGAGTCCTCAGTACGTCGCGCAGCCAGGTCAGTTGTGCGTCACTGATCCAGCCATAGCCCTTTTCGGGAACCAGCGAGTCCAGCGTGACGAAGCGGAATCCGTCGACCAGGCTCACTGCGGCCCGCTCGCCCACCGCCGTGTCGATCGCGGTATCGGCGCGGTCATTCCCCATGGGGTCCAGGTGCCCGCTGCCGAGGACTTTCGCAAAGGCGCGCCGCTCGTCGTGATTTCCGGTGCTGTAGAGCACGGGAACATTCCGTTCCGACGCGTAGGCCCCGATGAGATCACGGGCTCTGGTGTAAGCCTCCTGTGATCCGTCGTCAGCGATGTCACCGCTGACCACCACAACGTCGATGTGCGGTGCCGTGACCAGATCCGCCAACATTCGACGCAGTGACTCGGTGGCATTTACGCCGTGTTTGTTCGGGCCGTCGAAGCGATCGAGATGAGTATCCGAAAGATGCAGAATCCGCATACCCAGAAGTTACCGGAAATCACACCGCCGAACCATGCCCCGTATCATTCAATGGAATTCAGTTCGCCGCATCAGGGCTGGTCCGGCCTGAATTCGACTCACCCCGGTGGGCGACAGGTGGATTCCTGACGCCCACCGGACAGGATCAGGACACCGCGGGAGCGAGGGCCGGCTCGGCGACCCGCACCAGCAGCCCCATGAGAAGGGACTGATCGACCAGTTCGGTCACCGACTCCAGCTCACAGTCGGCCCGGGCACAGACAGAACCGAGGTCGGTGGCGCCGTCCAGGCCCCGCAGCACCGACAACCACGCGGCGTCGGTGTCGTGGTCGATGACGAACCGCAACTCGCCATTCATCGCGACGAAGCTCTGTCCGTCGGCACCGTCCAGCAGCAGGACATCGTCGCCGAGCCTGAGCACCAGGCCGGAGTCGACCGTGGGCCGGCCGAACACCAGCTCGCGCTGCTCCTCGCGACTGCGCTCGCCGCTCACTTCGACGGGCAGCGCCGCCTCCGACGGCCGGGTCGGCGGGAGAGACTGCGTCATCTCGTCGAGCAGCCCCAGGTTGACCAGCCGCAGCAACAACTCCAGGTGCGTGTCGCTGCTGCCTTCGATGATCTCGTTCAGGCAACTGCGCAGATGGTCGGCGTTCAGGAACTGCGCCGCGCGCGGCGATGAGAGCGCCTGCTCCAGGAGTTCACCCGAGTCGGCCGCGAGCATCTGGGCGAAGGTGAGGTGGGTGTAGCGCACACCTTCGCCCTCGTAGAACGCGATCTTCGGGCGCTGGGTGACGTCCAGCGGAAGCAGGTCGGTGAACGCCCGGCGAATGATCTGTTTGTCCCAGAACAGTTCCTGCCGGTACTTGCGCGGGACGGAGGCGAGCAATTCGACGATGCGGTGGTCCAGGTACGGCACCCGTGCCTCGACCGCGTTGCCCGAGGCCGTACGATCCTCGACCCAGAAGTTGTACTGCTGCCAGTCTCGTACCTTCCACTGCACGTAGTCGTCGTAGACATCGCCCAGGGACCCCGGAAACGCCAAGCGCACCGCTTCGTCGCTGACCAGCGGTCGGCCGCTCTGCCACCACACGTCCATGGCCGGGGCATGGGCGGCGAGCGCCCGCCGCCGGGACAGGTCCGTGAGGTTGCGGATGAAGTCGTGCCAGTCGCCGCCGCCGGCGAGCATGCGGGAGTAGCCGCCGCTCAGTTCGTCGGCGCCGGACCCGAGCAGAACCGCCTTCATCTCGGGACGGCTGGCCCGTACGAAGCGGTAGACCTCGCTCTTGAAGTGCTGCTCAGGACCGCACAGCGGCGACTCCATCAGCCACAGCAGACGGCGCCAGACGTCGGGAGACGGATGACCGCCGACTTCGAAGGCCAACTCGTGGTGGGTGAGTCCCAGCGCCTTGGCCGTGGCACGGGCGTAGTCGGCGTCGCTGTTGAGCAGGGTGCTCGCGCTGAGCGCACTGAAGCTGTGCTCGATGGTGTCCCGCCCCAGCGCGGCGATGCCGGCCGAGTCGACACCGCCGCTGAGCATCAGGCCGACCTCCGCGTCGGCCACCAGGCATTCCTGCACCGACTCCGCAAGCAGAGCGCGGAAGCGTTCGATGACTTCGCCGGACGTCACATCGTCGTGCGAGACGGGGCCGGGCATGGACCAATACCGCTTGGTGCGAGTGCTGCCGTCCCGCAAGCCATAGGTGACAACGGTGCCCGGCTCGATCTGCTCGATGCCGACGAACCAGTCACGCGGCGGCCCGCCCGGAATGATCGGCGCCGCGTTCAGCCCCTGGTCGGCCAGAGCGCCCGCCCAGTCCAGCTCTCTGGGACACAGCGGATGCTGGAAGAGCGCTTTGACCTCGGAGCCGAAGACAAGGGTGTCGCCCGAGCGGTGGACAAAGAGCGGCTTGAGGCCGATACGGTCGCGTGCGAGTACGAGGCGCTGCTCACGCAGGTCGATGACGGCGATGCCGAACATTCCGCGCACACGGTCGAGAAACTCCAGACCGTCCCGTTCGTAGAGGTGCAACAGAACCTCACAGTCGGAACGGCTACGGAAGAGATCCTCACCCAACTCGCGCCGTAATTCACGGTGATTGTAAATCTCACCGTTGGCGGACAAGGCCACCAAACCGTCGCGGGAGACAAACGGCTGTCTTCCGCCGACAGGGTCGACCAGGGATAGCCGGGTGAACGACATGGCCGCCTGGCCGAGTTCGATGAACTGCATGTCGTCCGGGCCACGCGGTCGAAGAGCCTGTGCCATCGCCTCCAGTACAGGACGTGTGGACGCATCGAGATCAGAGCCGTTGAGGTGGGCAAAGCCCGCTATGCCGCACATGATCACGCACCCTACATGCCAACTGCCCCATGAAACAGGGTTGTTGGAGCGCTGCAGAACCTGTCCGAAAAGGACCTGCACGACGGCTCCGAAGGCCCTTGCGCACATACGCGAGAGGCGCCACGCCGAAGCGCAGCGCCTCTCTTCAGCGCATCGTTCAGCGGACGACCGCGACGATGTCGGGCTGCGAAACCGGCTTGGCGGTCGGCTTGGTGTAGGCCTTCATGGGAAACACCCCTTTCCGATGGAGTCGGGTAACTCGACGATCTGAGAATGACACGGGACGGTGGTCTGGCGGTGGTTCGGGGAAAAGCCGCTGCTCCCAAGAGCTGTTGACGAATGCCCACGCAGTCCTCAACACTGAATCGCCGATCAGCCGGGGAATGCCTGGCGCCGTCCTCATCGACCGCAGGGGAGCATCCGTGGCCAGCGACACCTCGACCGAGGTGACCTTCTCGATCGCAAAACCGGCCGACCTCGACACCGATGCGGTGATGAGGGTCTACGAGACCTCGGGGCTCGCCGAGCGGCGTCCACTCGCGGAACCGGGACGCCTTCGGAACATGCTCGACGGGTCCAACCTCATCGCGGTCGCCCACCACTCCGACGTGCTGATCGGCATCGCCCGCTCGATCAGCGATTTCAGTTACGCCACCTATCTGTCGGACATCGCGGTCGACTCGGCCTACCAGCGGCAGGGAATCGGGCAGGAGCTCATCCGGCTGACCGGTGAGACGGCTCCGCAGGCGAAGATCATCCTGCTGTCCGCACCCGCCGCGGTGGAGTACTACCCGCACATCGGGTTCACCCGGCACCAGTCCGCCTGGACCCTGCCTGCCCGACGGAACTGAGCTGTCAGCGGACTCCCCAGGTCTCTTCGCGGCATCGCGGAGGAACGGGCCGGTCCCCGCCACCGGCCCCTCTGCGTCACAACAGCGGCCCCGCCCGCCCCGCGCCGACAACGCCGTCGTCGGCGCGCCCCCGCACGCACCTGCTCCCGCGGCCTGCGCACCACCGGCCCACCCCACCCGGACACGAAGCCCGGACACGAAGAAGGGCAGCAAGCGGTAACGCTCCACGATCAGGGCGATGTTCGGCCACGACGACGCCACCCTCACGATCGCCCGCACCCCCGCCGCGACCGAACACCGCGCCCCGACGACGCTGCCGACCCTCGGGTCCCGCCCGCCGCCGCGCCGACGATCCTTCCGGCCTTCCAGCTCGCCCGCGCGAACCACCGCAAGATCGACCGTCGGCTCACCGCTGTCCCGCCCGACGGGCGCCCACCCCGTCGACGGCCCACCCGCCACCGACCGACCGAACCGATCGGCAGCCTGCTCCCGCAGGCCACCTCACCCGCCAGTGAGAGAGACCTCACACCGACAGGAAAATCACACTCCGCGCAGCCCCGGCCCTGAGCTGCGACGACAACGTGAAAGACCCCCACCGTGTCCCCGGTGGGGGTCTTTCGTCACTGCTCAGAAGCACATAACGACCATGCTTCGCTGTGCGCGAGGGGGGAGTTGAACCCCCACGCCCTTTCGGGCACTGGAACCTGAATCCAGCGCGTCTGCCTATTCCGCCACCCGCGCATTGGGTGTGTCCTCGGGCCCTTCCCGCTAGGGGCTGGCGCCTTCCGACATGCAGAAGATTAGCACGGTGCCCGGGGTGGATTCACATCCCTTTCCCCTGGGCAGGACCCCGCGCGCGGGACCCCGACCGGGCCCCACCAGCCCCTCCGAACGCCCCGCCCCCCTCGCCACGTATCAACGTGGACCGGTTCACGTATCAACCTCGTACCGGTAACCGCCATCTCACCAGGAGGCGGGCAAGGTCCACAGTCAGGTGCGGGACACTTGTCTGCGGCCCCCTCTACGATCCTGGGCAGGAGTAGTGCACAGGTAGTGGTGCAGAAGGAGTTCGACCGGGCCGACAAGGGGGAACCAGCCGATTTACCGGCGCGTGGATACGATCAGTAAGCAGTACGAAGGCAACGACGGAGGAGGTGCCCCATGGGAGTCCTGAAGAAGTTCGAGCAACGCCTCGAAGGTCTGGTCAACGGCACCTTCGCCAAGGTGTTCAAGTCCGAGGTCCAGCCCGTCGAGATCGCCGGCGCGCTCCAGCGCGAGTGCGACAACAACGCGACGATCTGGAACCGCGACCGGACCGTCGTACCCAACGACTTCATCGTCGAGCTGAGCACACCGGACTTCGAGCGGCTCAGTCCCTACTCCGGCCAGCTCGGCGACGAGCTCGCCGGCATGGTGCGCGACTACGCCAAGCAGCAGCGCTACACCTTCATGGGACCCATCAAGGTCCACCTGGAGAAGGCGGACGACCTCGACACCGGTCTGTACCGGGTGCGCAGCCGTACGCTCGCCGCCTCCACCAACCAGCAGGCTCCGGGGACCCCCGCTCCGGCGGCACCCCCGTCAGCGGCGGGCCGTCCCGGCGGCTACGGCTATCCGCCCGCCGCCGCCCCCGCGAGCGCCCCGCCGCCCATGCCGGCCGCACCGCCGCCCGGCGGTCGCGGCTCCGCGCCCTACCTCCAGCCGGCCCCGGCCGCCCCGGCGGCGGGCGCGCGGATGCGCTACTGGGTGGAGATCAACGGCGCCCGCCATCAGATCTCCCGCGCGACGTTGGTGATGGGCCGCAGCACCGAAGCCGACGTGCGGATCGACGACCCCGGCGTATCCCGTCGGCACTGTGAGATCCGGACCGGAACGCCCTCAGTGATCCAGGATCTCGGGTCCACCAACGGCATCGTGGTGGACGGGCAGCACACCACCCGCGCTACGCTCCGCGACGGCTCGCGGATCGTCGTGGGCAGCACCACCATCATTTACCGGCAAGCCGAAGGGTGAAGCGGGGGCAATGTCAGAGCTGACCCTCACGGTCATGCGGCTGGGTTTCCTGGCCGTACTGTGGCTGTTCGTGATCGTGGCCGTGCAGGTCATCCGCAGCGACCTGTTCGGAACGCGTGTCACTCAGCGCGGCTCGCGACGGGACGCCGGACGACCTCAGCAGCAGGCCGCCCGGCAGGCGGCGCCTCCGCAGCAGCGCCAGCAGCAACCGAGCGGGGGCGGCCGGCAGCGCCGTAACGCCCCCACGAAACTGGTCGTCAGCGAGGGCATCCTCACCGGCACCACCGTCGCGCTCCAGGGCCAGACCATCACCCTGGGCCGGGCACACGATTCGACGATCGTGCTGGACGACGACTACGCGTCCAGCCGCCATGCCAGGATCTACCCGGACCGCGACGGCCAGTGGATCGTCGAGGACCTCGGATCCACCAACGGCACGTACCTGGACCGGTCCCGGCTGACGACCCCCACACCGATTCCGCTGGGCGCGCCGATCCGCATCGGCAAGACCGTCATCGAGCTGCGGAAGTAGTACCACGTCATGAATCAGCGCGAGCGGAGCGAGCACGCAGCGGCGGACCGCCTGGCGGACCCCGGCGCGCTCCCGACCGGAGGGTGGGCACCGTGCGGATGTACCCGGAGCCGACGGGCGAGGTGCGCATGAGTCTGTCACTGCGCTTCGCCGCCGGATCGCACAAAGGCATGATCCGCGAGGGCAACGAGGACTCCGGCTACGCCGGTCCACGCCTGCTCGCGATCGCGGACGGGATGGGCGGCCAGGCCGCCGGCGAGGTCGCCTCCTCCGAGGTGATCTCCACCATCGTCTCCCTCGACGACGACGTGCCCGGCTCCGACATCCTCACCTCGCTCGGCACCGCCGTGCAGCGGGCCAACGACCAACTGCGGATGATGGTCGAGGAGGACCCGCAGCTGGAGGGCATGGGCACCACGCTCACCGCCCTGCTGTGGACCGGGCAGCGGCTCGGCCTCGTCCATGTCGGCGACTCCCGCGCCTATCTGCTGCGCGACGGCGTGCTGACCCAGATCACCCAGGACCACACCTGGGTGCAGCGGCTGGTCGACGAGGGCCGGATCACCGAGGAAGAGGCCACCACCCACCCGCAGCGCGCCCTTCTCATGCGCGCGCTCGGCAGCGGCGACCATGTCGAGCCCGACCTCTCGATCCGTGAGGTGCGCGCAGGCGACCGGTACCTGATCTGCTCCGACGGGCTGTCCGGAGTCGTCTCCCACCAGACGATGGAGGACACCCTCGCCAGCTACCAGGGCCCCCAGGAGACCGTGCAGGAGCTGATCCAGCTCGCCCTGCGCGGCGGCGGCCCCGACAACATCACGGTGATCATCGCCGACGTCCTCGACCTCGACACCGGCGACACCCTCGCCGCGCAGTTGTCGGACACCCCGGTGATCGTCGGCGCGGTCGCCGAGAACCAGCTCCACCACCACGACAACGGCATCATGCAGACCCCGGCCGGCCGCGCCTCCGGGCTCGGCCGCCAGGTGCCCGGGCAGAACGGCGGGGGCGGCGAGTTCGGCCCGCCCGGCTCCGGCGACACCACCGGTTACGTCCCCACGGGCAGCTTCGGGGACTACACCGACGACGACTTCGTGAAGCCCTCCAAGGGCCGCAAGTGGCTGAAGAGATCCTTCTACAGCGTGCTCGCGCTCGCCGTCATCGGCGGCGGTCTCTACGGCGGCTGGCGCTGGACGCAGACGCAGTACTTCGTCGGGGCCAACGGCGAGCACGTGGCGCTGTACCGCGGCATCAGCCAGGACCTCGCCTGGGTCTCGCTGTCGAAGGTGGAGAAGGACCACCCCGACATCGAACTCAAGTACCTGCCGCCCTACCAGCAGAAGCAGGTCAAGGCGACGATCGCCGAAGGCGGTCTCCAGGACGCCCAGAAGAAGATCGACGACCTGGCGGTGCAGGCTTCCGCGTGCAAGAAGGAGTCCGAGCGCGAGGCCGCGGCCGCCAAGCCCAGCAGCACCACGGGAACCACCAGCACCTCCCTCACGTCCAAGGCCACGTCGTCACCGACCCCCTCGGCGTCGACGACCCCGTCCCCGACCAAGTCTGCAACTCCCAGCCCCGGTCCCAGCCTTTCGGAGGAAGAGCAGCAGGTCGTCTCGCAGTGCAGCAAGTAACAGGCAAGCCGTGAGAGGCCCCGTCACACGATGAGCAGTTCTACCAACACGCCGGCGCACCATACGTCCACGATCGGTTCCATCGGCGCACCGAGCAGACGCAACACCGAGTTGGCGCTCCTGCTGTTCGCGGTCGTCATCCCGGTCTTCGCCTACGCCAACGTGGGCCTGGCAATCGACGACAAGGTCCCGGCCGGCCTGCTGAGCTACGGCCTGGGCCTCGGCCTGCTGGCCGGCGTCGCCCACCTCGTCGTACGGAAGTTCGCCCCGTACGCGGACCCGCTGCTGCTGCCCCTGGCCACCCTGCTCAACGGCCTCGGCCTGGTCATCATCTGGCGGCTCGACCAGTCGAAGCTGCTCCAGTCCATCAACCAGGCGGGCAACGCGGCACCCCGGCAACTGCTGTACACCGCGATGGGCATCGGGCTGTTCGCCGTCGTCCTGATCTTTCTCAAGGACCACCGCGCGCTGCAGCGCTACACGTACATCTCGATGGTCGGCGCGCTCGTCCTGCTGCTGCTGCCCCTCGTGCCGGGCCTCGGCGCCAACATCTACGGCGCGAAGATCTGGATCTCGGTCGGCGGATTCTCCATCCAGCCCGGTGAGTTCGCGAAGATCGTCCTGGCGATCTTCTTCGCCGGCTACCTGATGGTGAAGCGGGACGCGCTCGCGCTGGCCAGCCGCCGCTTCATGGGCCTGTATCTGCCGCGCGGCCGCGACCTCGGCCCGATCCTGGTCGTCTGGTTCATCTCGATCCTGATCCTGGTCTTCGAGACCGACCTGGGCACCTCGCTGCTGTTCTTCGGAATGTTCATCATCATGCTGTACGTCGCCACCGAGCGGACCAGTTGGATCGTCTTCGGTCTGCTGATGTCCGCGGCCGGCGCGGTCGGCGTGGCCAGCTTCGAACCGCACGTCCAGCAGCGCGTCCAGGCCTGGCTGAACCCGATGAAGGAGTACACGCTCAGCAAGACCGTCGCCGGCCACTCGGCGCAGTCGATGGAGGCTCTGTGGGCCTTCGGCTCGGGCGGCACCCTCGGCACCGGTCTCGGCCAGGGCCACTCCGACCTCATCCGGTTCGCCGCCAACTCCGACTTCATCCTCGCCACCTTCGGCGAGGAACTGGGCCTCGCCGGCATCATGGCGATCCTGATCATCTACGGCCTGATCGTGGAGCGCGGTGTCCGCACCGCCCTGGCCGCCCGCGACCCCTTCGGCAAGCTCCTCGCCGTGGGCCTGTCCGGTGCCATGGCCCTCCAGGTCTTCGTCGTCGCCGGCGGTGTGATGGGCCTGATCCCGCTGACCGGTATGACGATGCCCTTCGTGGCGTACGGCGGTTCCTCCGTCATCGCCAACTGGGCCCTCATCGGCATCCTGATCCGCATCAGCGACACCGCCCGCCGCCCGGCGCCCGCGCCCGCCCCGAACCCCGACGCCGAGATGACCCAGGTGGTCCGCCCGTCATGAACAAGCCCCTGCGCCGGATCGCGCTCTTCTGCGGCCTCCTGGTCCTCACCCTGCTGCTGCGCGACAACTGGCTCCAGTACGTCAAGGCCGACGGCCTCAAGGACGACCCGTCGAACCGCCGTGTCACCATCGCGCGCTACTCCACCCCGCGCGGCGACATCATCGTCGACGGCAACCCGGTCACCGGCTCGACCGAGACCAGCACCTCGGGGCTCAACGACCTGAAGTACAAGCGCACCTACAAGAACGGCGCGATGTGGGCGCCGGTCACCGGATACGCCTCGCAGGCCTTCGGCGCCAACCAGTTGGAGTCCATCGAGGACGGCATCCTCTCGGGCACCGACGACCGGCTCTTCTTCCGCAACACCCTCGACATGATCACGGGCAAGCAGAAGTCGGGCGGCAACGTCGTCACCACCCTCAACGCGGCCGCGCAGAACGCCGCGTGGAAGGGGCTGAAGAAGCAGGGCGGCAAGGGCGCGGTCGTCGCCCTCGACCCGTCCACCGGCAAGATCCTGGCACTGGCCTCCTACCCGTCGTACGACCCCTCGTCGTTCGCCGGGAACTCCACCTCCACGGACGCCAAGGCCTGGCAGAAGCTCCAGAAGAAGTACGACCCGAACGACCCGATGCTCAACCGGGCGCTGCGCGAGACCTACCCGCCGGGCTCCACCTTCAAGGTGGTGACCGCGTCCGCGGCGCTGGAGAACAACCTCTACTCGTCGGCCGACGAGGCGACGAACTCGCCGCTGCCGTGGATCATGCCGGGCACCACGACCCCGCTGAAGAACGAGGGCAACATCCCCTGCAAGAACGCGACCCTGCGCGTCGCGCTGCAGTACTCCTGCAACAGCGTCTTCGGCAAGATCGGCTCCGACCTCGGCAACGACAAGATGCTGGCCGAGGCGAAGAAGTTCGGCTTCGACGCCGAGCAGTTCACCCCGATCCGCTCCAGCGCCTCGGTCTTCTCCGACAACATGAACCAGTCGCAGACCGCACTGTCCTCGATCGGCCAGTACAACACCGCCGCCACCCCGCTGCAGATGGCCATGGTCGCCTCCGCGGTCGCCAACGACGGCAAGCTGATGAAGCCGTACATGGTCGACAAGCTCCAGTCGTCGAACCTCGACACCATCGCGCAGACCGAGCCGGAGGAGATGAGCCAGCCGCTCTCTTCGAAGAACGCGCAGATCCTCCAGTCGATGATGGAGACGGTCGTCGAGAAGGGCACCGGCACCAACGCGAAGATCGACGGCGTGACCGTCGGCGGCAAGACCGGCACCGCGCAGCACGGTGTCGCCAACAGCGAGAACCCGTACGCCTGGTTCCTCTCCTACGCCAAGCTCGCCGACGGCAGTTCGCCGGTGGCCGTGGCCGTCGTCATCGAGGACTCCAGCGCCAACCGTGACGACATCTCCGGCGGCGGCCTCGCGGCCCCCATCGCGAAGAGCGTGATGGAGGCGGTCATCGACAGCAAGAAGTGACCCCGATCACGTCCCCTTCACATCGGTGCACGTTGGGATACCGGTCCTGTATCGGGTGACGGGCTTGGCCAGGTCACACAAAGCCAGCCGGGTACGGTAGGCCCGGACGGCTAGCCTCCGACCGCACATCCGTGCGGGTCGGGACCGACGGAGAGGGCTGGTAGGGAACTATGGAAGAGCCGCGTCGCCTCGGCGGCCGGTACGAGCTGGGCCACGTGCTCGGCCGTGGTGGCATGGCGGAGGTCTACCTCGCCCATGACACACGCCTCGGCCGCACGGTGGCGGTGAAGACGCTGCGCGTCGACCTTGCGCGCGACCCTTCCTTCCAGGCCCGGTTCCGCCGGGAGGCCCAGTCGGCCGCCTCGCTCAACCATCCCGCGATCGTCGCGGTCTACGACACGGGCGAGGACTATGTCGACGGGGTCTCGATCCCGTACATCGTCATGGAGTACGTCGACGGATCCACGCTCCGCGAGCTTCTCCACAGCGGCCGCAAGCTGCTGCCGGAGCGCACCCTGGAGATGACCATCGGGATCCTCCAGGCCCTGGAGTACTCCCACCGCAGCGGCATCGTGCACCGCGACATCAAGCCGGCCAACGTCATGCTGACGCGCACCGGCCAGGTCAAGGTGATGGACTTCGGCATCGCCCGCGCGATGGGCGACTCCGGGATGACGATGACGCAGACGTCCGCGGTCATCGGCACGGCCCAGTACCTCTCGCCGGAGCAGGCGAAGGGCGAGCAGGTCGACGCCCGCTCGGACCTCTACTCGACGGGCTGCCTCCTCTACGAGCTGCTGACGGTACGGCCGCCCTTCGTGGGCGACTCCCCGGTCGCGGTCGCGTACCAGCACGTACGCGAGGAGCCGCAGCCGCCGTCGGTCTTCGACCCCGAGATCACGCCCGAGATGGACGCGATCGTCCTGAAGGCCCTGGTCAAGGACCCCAACTACCGCTACCAGTCGGCCGACGAGATGCGCATGGACATCGAGGCCTGCCTCGACGGCCAGCCGGTCGCGGCCACGGCGGCGCTGGGTTCGGTCGGCTACGGCGGCTACCCCGACGACCAGCCGACCACGGCCCTGCGCTCCGACGCGGGCGCCGGCGCCACCACGATGCTGCCTCCGATGAACCCGGACGACGGCGGCTTCGGCTACGACGACCGCCCCGACCGGCGCCGCCAGCAGAAGAAGAAGTCGAACACCTCGACGATCCTGCTGGTCGTGGCGGCGGTGCTGGTGCTGGTGGGCGCGATCCTGATCGGGAAATGGGCGTTCAGCGGGAACGGCAGCGCGAACGACGCCTTCGCCGCCCCGAACCTCGTCGGTCAGACGAAAGCCACCGCCACGACGATGGCCGGCAACGTCGACCTCACAGTCACGACCACCGAAAAGACCTGCGCGGACCAGCCCAAGGGCAAGGTCTGCTCGCAGGACCCGAAGGCGGGTGTCGACGTCAAGAAGGGCGACACCATCAACCTGGTGGTCTCGACCGGCGCCCCGAAGGTCGTCGTACCGAGTGTGGTCGGCCAGAGCTTCGACGACGCCTCCTCGACGCTCACCGGCGACAAGTACCAGTTCAAGGTAGAGAAGAAGGAGAAGGTGTCCGGCGAGGACCCCGGCACGGTCCTGGAGCAGAACCCCGCCCTCGGCGCACAGGTGGAGAAGGGCACCACCATCACCCTGACCGTCGCCAAGGCCGAGGAGAAGTCCACGGTCCCGGATGTCAGCGGTCAGAGCTGTGACGACGCCAAGAAGCAGATGTCGGACAACGACCTCGTCGGCAACTGCACCGAGGTCGCGACCACCGACAGCAACCTGGACGGCAAGGTCGTGGCGACCTCGCCCACGGCCGGTACACAGGTCGACAAGAACTCGTCGGTCAACATCCAGATCGGCAAGCTCTCCCAGACGCAGGTCCCGAGCGTCGTCGCCCAGACGGTGAAGAACGCCAAGCAGTTGCTGCAGCAGAGCGGCTTCAACAACATCCAGTTCGCCGACGGCAGCGATCAGAGCGACAACGCGATCGTGACCCAGCAGGACCCGGGAGCGGGCAACCAGGCCGACCCCAGCAACACGACGATCACCCTCACCACGGTGAGCACCGGCAACGGCAACAACAATGGTGGCAACAACGGTGGGCTCTTCGGAGGCAACTCCGGATAGGCGGCACCGGACAACGACGGAGCCCCGGCACCCTGGGAAGGGTGCCGGGGCTCCGTCGTGTCAGCGTGTCAGCGCAGTTCCTTCGGCGGCGTCCGCGCGCTGTCCACCTTGTCGACGCGGACCAGTTCGCCCCACACCACGTACCGGTACCGGGACGTGTACACCGGCGTACAGGTCGTCAGCGTGATGTAGTGGCCGGCCTTCTTCCTGCCGGACTCCGTGGGGATCTGGGCGAGGGTCTTCACGTTGTACTTCGAGGTCTCGGGAAGGATGTCGTAGACCTTGTAGACGTACCACTTGTCCTTCGTCTCGAAGACGATCGCGTCGCCCTTCTCGATCTTGTCGATGTTGTGGAACTTGGCGCCGTGACCGTCGCGGTGGGCGGCGAGGGTGAAGTTGCCGGTCTTGCCGGTGGTGGGGAGGACGGCCTTGACGGGGTCGGTGTAGTAGCCGGCGACGCCGTCGTTCAGGACGCTCGTCTCGGTGCCCTTCTCGACCAGCACCTCGCCGTTCTTCATCGCGGGCACGTGCAGGAAGCCGATGCCGTCCTTGGTGTCGAGCGCGCCCGGGCCCGTGTCGGTGGTGCCCTTGGACCAGTTGTCGCGGACCTTGTCGCCCTGTTTGTCGGCCGTGCGGTCGGCGACGACGTTCGTCCACCACAGGGAGTAGACGACGAACAGGCCCAGGATCAGGCCCGCCGTGATGAGGAGTTCACCGAAGACACTGACGGCCATGGCGATCCGGCCGGTGCCGCGGCGGCGGTCCGGCGGGGACGCGGGCGTGTCGGTCTGCTCTGCGGTGTCGTCGGTGGTCGCTGCCACGTTCAGGTGCCCCTACTCGATGAGCGCATCCGGCTTGCCCTTGCTGCGCGGCCGTTCCTCGACCATCTTGCCCCAGACGATCAACCGGTACTTGCTGGTGAACTCCGGCGTACAGGTCGTCAGCGTGATGTAACGGCCGGGTTGGGTGAAACCCGAACCCTTGGGGATGGGGTCGATGACGCTGGTGTTGCTCGGCGAGGTCACGGGCAGCGTCTTCGTCATCTTGTAGACGTAGTACGTGTCCTGGGTCTCGACGACGACCTCGTCGCCGGGCTTGAGCTGGTTGATGTACCGGAACGGTTCGCCATGTGTGTTCCGGTGTGCGGCGAGCGCGAAGTTGCCGGTCTTCGCGTCCGGCATCGCGGTCTTCAGGGCGCCCTCGCTGTAGTGCCCGACCATGCCCTTGTCGAGCACCTTCTTGTTGCTGACGCCCTCGGCGATCGGCGCCACCACGTCCAGCTTGGGAATGTGCAGGATGGCGAAACCCTGCCCCGGCTCGAACTCCCCCGGTGCGCGCTTCCCGCTCGCCCAGTCGTTCTGGAGCTGGCTCGCCTCGCTGCCGGCCTGCGCGTGCGCGCGCACGTTCGTCCACCACAACTGGTAGGTGACGAACAGCAGCATCAGCACGCCGGTGGTGATGAACACCTCACCGATCGCACGGCTCGCGAGAACCGCGGCACCCGGCTTGTTCGCCCGGGCCCGCCGCCGCGCCTCGACCCGCGAGACGCGCGCTCCTGAAGCGGATTCCGAGGCCTCGGCGTTCTCCTCCGGCGCGGCCGTGCCGCCATGACGCCCGTGACGGCCCTTGGCGGCCTTTCTGCGGGCCGCACGGCCGCCCGTCGGGGTTCCTGTGGCGGAGGAGGCGGATGAGGCGTCAGACGCCGGTACGGATCGACCGTGCCCTCTCCGCTCCGGCGGTGGGTCCGGTATCCGCAGCGCCACGGTCTCTTCGTCGATCGGACCGTACGGCACCCCCGGCACGCCCTGGGCCTGCGCGTCGTACCACTCCTCGAACCCGCCCGGCTCCCCGTACGGCTGCTCCCCGTACGAGGCCTCGGACTCGCGCTCGGGGCGCAGCGCGGTCACGCCGTGGCCCTACCCACCACCGGGGCGAGCCCCACCGACCTCGCCACGGCACCCTGGTCGCCGCACTCCACCAGCCAGTTGGCCAGCATCCGGTGCCCGTGCTCGGTCAGCACCGACTCCGGGTGGAACTGGACGCCCTCGACGGGCAGTTCGCGGTGGCGCAGGCCCATGATGATGCCGTCGTGCGTCCGGGCGGTGATCTCCAGCTCGGCCGGGACCGTATCCGGCTCGGCCGCCAGTGAGTGGTAGCGGGTCGCCGTGAAGGGCGAGGGCAGTCCGGCGAAGACGCCCTTGCCCTCGTGCTCGACGAGCGAGGTCTTGCCGTGCAGCAGCTCGGGGGCGCGGTCCACGACCCCGCCGTAGGCCACCTGCATCGACTGCATGCCGAGGCAGACGCCGAAGACCGGCACGCCGGTCGAGGCGCAGTGCCGCACCATCTCGACGCAGACGCCGGCCTCCTCGGGGGTGCCGGGGCCGGGCGAGAGGAGGACGCCGTCGAAGCCGTCCTGGGCGTGCGCAGTCGACACCTCGTCGTTGCGCAGCACCTCGCACTCGGCGCCCAACTGGTACAGGTACTGGACCAGGTTGAAGACGAAGCTGTCGTAGTTGTCGACGACGAGAATCCGTGCACTCACTGGTTGTCCACCGTCACATCGTTGAAGGGCAGCAGCGGTTCGGCCCACGGGAAGACGTACTGGAAGAGGATGTAGACCACGGCCAGGGCCAGGACGAGTGAGATCAGCGCCTTGACCCACACGTTGCCCGGCAGATGCCGCCAGATCCAGCCGTACATGCCGTCCCTTCCGTCGCGCCACGGCACCAGACTCACGCCGTACAGCACCAGACTAACGGCGCAGGGCGTCGGGTTTCCCGGCCTCCACAGGCTGTGTGGAGTCGAGATGGGCCCAGACGATCAGCCGGTGGCTGTGCCCCCACTCCGGATCGCACGTGGTCAGCGTGAGATAGCGGCCCGAGGCCGTGTACCCCGATTTACGTGGCACAGGATCGATCACCTCAATGTCGGTGGGCACTGTTTTGTAAGGCCCTTTGTCGATCCGATACGTGAACCAGGTCGTCCCGTCCGTGAGCACCACCGCGTCGCCCTCGCGCAGCTTCGGAAAGTCCACGAAGGGGTCCCCGTACGTCCGCCGGTGCCCGGCCACCGCGAAGTTGCCGACCTGCCCCAGCTTCGCGGTGCCCGCGTAGTGACCGAGCCCCTTCTTGAGGGTGTTCACTGCGGTGTCCTCAAGAACCGGCTTGTTCCACGTGAAACCAAGACGCGGGATGTACATGATCGCGAAGGGCTTGCCGTCCTTGTACGCGGCCGGTTCCGCCGGTGCGGTGGGTGTGGGGGCCGCCTTCGGGTGCACGGTCTGCTTCGACCACTGGTTCCGCAACTGGTGGATCTGGTCACTCATCGTGTGGTCGGCCTTCACGCCGGTCCAGAACAACACATAGACCACGAAGAGGACGATCAGGGTGCCTACGGTGATGCAGAGTTCGCTGAAGCTTCTGACGATCACGCGCACCGGCAGCTCCCGTACGGCCGCTTACTCCACTGGCTTCGCGTAGTGCAGATCCACTGTGCCCGAGTACCCGGGAAGAGTCACCGTGCCGTCGTCGGTCACTTTCCACCCGAGCCCGTAGACGTCGACGTACACCATGTAGTTCTGGATCGCCTTGGACGCCGTCAGCGCCTGCCGCAGCTTCCCCGGGTCACCGACCGCCGTGATCTTGTACGGCGGTGAGTAGACCCGGCCCTGGAGGATCAGGGTGTTGCCGACGCAGCGCACGGCGCTGGTCGAGATCAGCCGCTGGTCCATGACCTTGATGCCCTGGGCGCCGCCCTGCCACAGGGCGTTCACGACGGCCTGGAGGTCCTGCTGATGGATGACCAGGTAGTCGGGCTGCGGCTCGGGGTAGCCGGGGAGCTTGGCGGTGGCGTTGGGCGGGGCGTCGTTGAGGGTGACGGTGAGGGCCTTGCCCTTGAGCTGCTGGGCGCCCGCGGTCCGCTCCAGCGCCGTGAGCTTCTTGTTGTCGGCGCCGGTGCCGGTGTCGTCCTCCTTGCGGAGGGAGTCGACCTCGTCGCGCAGGACTCCGTTGGCGTCCTCCAGCCGGCCGTTCTTCTGGCTGCGGGTCTGGATGAGGTCGGACAGCTTCAGCAAGGAGGCGTCCGTGCGGATGTTGGTGCCCTTGGCCGTGTTGAAACTGGTGAAGAAGATGAGCCCCGCGAGGGCGAAGACGGCCACCGTGAGAATCCGCACCGGACGGAATCGGCGGATACGGGCAGGAGTGGTACCCGTCCCGGGGGAGTCGGCAGAATTGCTCAACGTACCCTTATCTCCTTCGGCGCCGCGGAAGCACTACGCTAACGGACGCCCGGGGGAGCACTCAGTGTCCCCTTGTACGCTGCCCCGGAGCCCGCCCCAGTTCCCTGCGCGGCCACGCAGCGCATCGACAGGAGAGACCCTCGTGCCGAAGTCACGTATCCGCAAGAAGGCCGACTACACGCCGCCACCGGCGAAGGCGGCGACCGCCATCAAGTTGAACAGCCGCGCCTGGGTCGCACCGGTGATGCTGGCCATGTTCGTCCTCGGCCTGGCCTGGATCGTCGTCTTCTACGTCACCGACGGCTCCATGCCCATCGACAGCCTGGACAACTGGAACATCGTGGTGGGCTTCGGCTTCATCGCCGCCGGATTCGGCGTCTCCACGCAGTGGAAGTAGCGGCGGAAGCCCCGGCTTCCTCCCGGTGAACGCAGCTCTGCCCAGGGCTTTCCGGTGAGTTATCCACAGGCCAGAGAAGTATCCACAGCGGGCCTGGGGAAAAAGAACGACGATCTGTGGATAACCCACTGGGTGTTGACGCCGGTGTGACTGACACACCGGCGACCGCAAACCTGTTCGCCCCCTGCCTGACCTGCACAAACACGGGTCAGCGACAGGGGGCACAGTTGTTCCCGCACGGTATGCACAAGATCCGCCACGCACTGTGGACAACGGTTTGGTATCAGGTGAGCTGAGCCGTCCTGATCAGCGTCAACACCACGATGACGACCAGAACGACGGCGCAGGTGCCGTACTGGATCAGGGCCCGCCGCTCGCGCGGGGCGTGGACCATCGCGTAGCCGGTGATCACACCGGCGACCAGGCCGCCGATGTGGGCCTGCCAGGCGATGTTGGCCCAGCCGAAGGTGAAGATCAGGTTGATCACCAGTAGGGCGATGACCGGCCGCATGTCGTACCTGAGCCGGCGCATCAGCACCGCCGTCGCGCCGAAGAGTCCGAAGATGGCACCGGAGGCACCGAGCGAGGGCTGGTTCGGGGCGGCGATGAGATAGGTGAGCGCGCTGCCCGCGAGACCCGAGACGAAGTACAGGGCGAGATAGCGGGCGCGGCCGAGGGCCGCCTCCAGGGGACCACCGATCCACCACAGGCTGAGCATGTTGAAGATGATGTGGATCGGGCTGGCGTGCAGGAACATCGCGGTCAGCAGCCGGTACGGCTGGCCTTCGGCGATGCCCTCGACCGAGCCGAAGAGCGGGACGTACGCCTGGCCGAGCAGTTCGAGGCGCTCGGTGAAGCGGTCGCCCACCGCGAGCTGGACCACGTACACGGCGACACAGACGCCGATCAGGATCTTGGTGGCGAGCCGCGGGTCCGCCGCCACCGCGCCGCCGGCGATCGTACGGGGCTGGGCGGCGGCCGGGGCGTGCCCCGTACCGGAACCGTCGCGCACGCACTCGGGACACTGGAAGCCGACCGAGGCGCTGACCATGCACTCGGGGCAGATCGGGCGCTCGCAGCGGGTGCAGCGGATGCCGGTCTCACGATCCGGGTGGCGGTAACAGCCCGGCAGGCTCTGGGCATCCTGGGGCCGCTGTTCCTCCGGGCCCTGCGGGCTGCCTGGCGCCTGATCCATGGGGTCCCCTCAATCCTTCGTACGCAATGCACCGCCCCGCCCATCCTTACGGATGAACGGGGCGTTTGGTTCCCGCCGGTAAGTACTGGTGCAGGCCTTAGCGGGTCTCGACGACGACCGACTCGATGATGACGTCCTCGACCGGGCGGTCGGTGCGCGGGTTGGTCTTCGTGGCCGCGATGGTGTCGACGACCTTCTGGCTCGCCGCGTCGGTGACCTCACCGAAGATGGTGTGCTTGCGGGTCAGCCAGGCCGTCGGGGAGACGGTGACGAAGAACTGCGAGCCGTTGGTGCCCGGACCAGCGTTGGCCATGGCCAGCAGATAGGGCTTGTCGAAGCGGAGGTCGGGGTGGAACTCGTCCTCGAACTGGTAGCCGGGACCGCCGGTGCCGTTGCCCAGCGGGTCGCCGCCCTGGATCATGAAGCCGCTGATGACCCGGTGGAAGATCGTGCCGTCGTAGAGCTTGTCCGTGGACTTCTTCCCGGTCTCGGGGTTGGTCCACTCACGCTCGCCCGTGGCGAGCTCGACGAAGTTCTGGACCGTCTTGGGCGCGTGGTTCGGCAGCAGCCGGACTTCGATGTCGCCGAGGTTGGTCTTCAGGGTGGCGTAAAGCTGCTCAGCCACGATCTGCCTTCCGTTGTCTTTCTGTGACTCCCTGATCCTCGCACGGGCGGCCCGCCGCGTCGCCCGACGACTTCCTCCGGCCCCGTTTCCACACGATTCACTCGCAGAAAACCAGTCGAGTGGCGCCAGGGCAGGGGCAAGGAGCGGCGATCCGTGGCATTGTCGGAAAGAGCTTCCGTTCCCCGTATTCATCCGTTATGGCACGTGATCGTGACCCGGATGCCCGCCCTCACATGCCCCGTGGTCCGTCGACAGGCATGATCCCTAATTGGGTGGATAGACGAAGAAACATACGCCACCGAGGAGGAGGATCTCGTGACCCGCATCGACAGCGTGCGCTCCGCGACCGGCTCGGCGAAGGACAGCGTGCTGCACGCCGCGGAAGTGGTGGCGCCCTACGCCGACACGGCCAAGGACAAGGCCTCGTATTACGCACACGAGGCACGTGTACGACTGGCGCCCAAGGTGTCCCTGGCCGCCGACCAGGCCCGTGTGCAGTACGACGCCCATCTCGCACCGCGCCTGGAGCAGGCGCGCACGCATGTGCCACCGAAGGTCGACCAGGCCGCCCAGGAGGCGGCCGTCCGTACCCGCAAGGCCGCCCAGCAGGCCGCCGACTACTCGCGGCCGAGGATCGAGCAGGCGGTAGCCGCCGCGGGCCCGGTCAAGGACGAGGCCGCCGCCCGCAGTGTGGCGGCCATCGCCGCACTGCGCGGCCAGGTGACGCCCAAGGAAATCCAGAAGCTGGTCCGCAAGCACGAGCGGCGGGCGAAGGCCGGCCGTCTCGCCAAGGGTCTGGCCGTGCTGGGCATCCTCGCGGGCGGTGCTTTCGCCGCCTGGAAGTGGTGGGACAAGCAGGCCAACCCCGACTGGCTGGTCGAGCCGCCCGCCGCGACCGAGGTGCCCGAATCGGGTCGGCTCACGTCTGTGGACGGCAGCGACCAGTCCGTGCTCGACCCCGAGGTTCAGGCCAAGCAGGCCGAGGACGAGGCCGCCGACGCCGCGCAGAACGTGGACCGCGACGAGCACCACTGACGTCCGGCGCACTTCCAACATCGCCGTGGGGCGGGAGACTTGAGGGTCTCC
>NZ_JBEXDX010000035.1:0-94074 GCF_040605995.1 Streptomyces sp. NPDC005492 | reverse complement strand
CCCGAGGCGTTCACCGAAGCACAGCTCACGCTGACGACCTTGGTGACCGTCGCCTGCTGTGTCTGCCGGTCGAAGCCGACCCCGGTGCGCTTGTGCGACGGAGCACCGCCGGGCCACAGCACGACCATTCCGACCACGACCGCCACCGTGAACGGGATCAGGATCGCCGCGATGACCTTCCGCAGATGGCGGGAGACGGGGGCGGCGGGCCCATGGCTGTGCGAATGACCGTGCCCACCGCCCGCTCCGGAGCCGTGCTCACCATCCCCACCTGAGCCGTGGTCATCTCCGGAACCGGAACCATGCCCGTGTTCGTGGCCATGCTGCGGCCCGGTCGGCGGGTACGGGGGCTGCTGCGTCGTGGTCACCGCCCGATCATCGCAAGAACGCCGGGGGCCCACTGTTCACCGCGCCACATATGACGCTAGCGTGGAGGCACCTTTGCACACGCGGGAGCTCGGAGCACCGGGCTGAGAGGGCGCTGACCTTCGTCTTTGCGTTGTTTCACGTGAAACGTCACCTGAATCGAGTGATGTTTCACATGGAACATCGGCTGACGGAAGCCGCTGCGTCGACCGCCGAACCTGTTACCGGGTAATGCCGGCGTAGGGAGTAGGTCTCATGACCAACAAGGACGCACACACGTCTGCCGTCAGCCAGGACGAACAGCCCATTGGCTGGCACAAGGGGTATGTCGAGGGCTCACGCCCCGATCTGCGCGTGCCGGTCCGTCAGGTGCATCTCACCAATGGGCAGTCGGTGACGCTGTACGACACCTCCGGCCCGTACACCGATCCGCTCGTCGACACCGATGTCCGCAGGGGCCTGGCGCCGCTGCGGGAGAACTGGATCATCGCCCGCGGCGACACGGAGGAGTACGCCGGTCGTCCCGTCCGACCCGAGGACGACGGGATCAAGCACACGTCACCGCGCGGTGGACTGCGCAACCTCGACGCGGTCTTCCCCGGGAGGCCACGTCAGCCGCGGCGCGGACGCGACGGCACGGCGGTCACGCAACTCGCCTACGCGCGACGGGGCGAGATCACACCCGAGATGGAGTTCGTAGCCGTACGGGAGCAGGTTTCGCCCGAGGTGGTCCGCGAGGAGATCGCGGCCGGGCGGGCCGTGCTGCCGGCCAACGTCAATCACCCCGAGATCGAGCCGATGATCATCGGCAAGCGGTTCCTGGTGAAGGTCAACGCCAACATCGGCAACTCCGCGGTCACCTCCTCCATCGAGGAGGAGGTCGAGAAGATGACCTGGGCGACCCGTTGGGGCGCCGACACGGTCATGGACCTGTCCACCGGCCGCAACATCCACACCACCCGCGAGTGGGTGCTGCGCAACTCCCCCGTCCCCATCGGCACGGTGCCGCTCTACCAGGCGCTCGAAAAGGTCGACGGCCGTGCCGAGGAGCTGACCTGGGAGATCTACAAGGACACGGTCGTCGAACAGGCCGAACAGGGCGTGGACTACATGACGGTCCACGCGGGCGTACGACTGCCGTTCGTCCCGCTGACAGCGAACCGCAAGACCGGCATCGTCTCGCGCGGCGGCTCGATCATGGCCGCGTGGTGCCTCGCGCACCACGAGGAATCGTTCCTCTACGAGAACTTCGAAGAACTGTGCGAAATCCTGGCCGCCTACGACGTCACGTACTCGCTGGGCGACGGTCTGCGGCCGGGGTCGATCGCGGACGCCAACGACGAGGCGCAGTTCGCGGAATTGCGGACGCTCGGGGAACTCAACACGATCGCGAAGCGTTTGAACGTACAGACCATGATCGAGGGCCCGGGACATGTCCCGATGCACAAGATCAAGGAGAACATCGACCTTCAGCAGGAGATCTGTGATGAAGCTCCGTTCTATACGCTCGGCCCGCTGACGACGGACGTCGCGCCGGCGTACGACCACATCACCTCCGGCATCGGTGCCGCGATGATCGCCTGGTGGGGCACGGCCATGCTCTGCTATGTCACGCCCAAGGAGCACTTGGGCCTGCCCAACCGTGACGACGTCAAGACCGGCGTCATCACCTACAAGATCGCCGCCCACGCAGCCGACCTCGCCAAGGGGCACCCAGGTGCACAGGAGTGGGATGACGCGCTGTCCGACGCCCGGTTCGAGTTCCGCTGGGAGGACCAGTTCAACCTGGCCCTCGACCCGGACACGGCACGGGAGTTCCACGACGAGACTCTGCCGGCGGAGCCGGCCAAGACGGCGCACTTCTGCTCCATGTGCGGGCCGAAGTTCTGCTCGATGAAGATCTCCCATGACATCCGCCGCGAACACGGCGGCACCAAGGCGGAGGTCGAAGAGGGCATGGCTCAGAAGTCGAAGGAGTTCGCGGCGGCGGGCAATCGGGTGTACCTCCCGATCGCCGACTGACGACGAGCGCCTAGCTCTTCGGCGTGTGGCACAGGACGTGGTCGACGAGGGTGCCCGTGGCGCGGTTGAGGGCGGCCAGGTCGGGCGGTGCGGCGGTGGTCGTGAGGGAGATGGTCACCGCGCGCCTGCCGTCTGCGCTCACCGCGGGGCGGGTGTTGACGCCCGCTCCGTCGCCCTCGTGGGTGTAGTAGAAGCCGCCGCAGGAGAGCGGGATCCTGCGCAGGCCGAGGCCGTAGGTGCCCTCGGGCATCTCGGCCACGTCCTCCGGGTCGTCGTTCCGCTCGACGGTCCGCCGCATCTCGTGCCACTGCTCGGCGGGGAGCAGCCTGCCGCCGGCCAGGGCGCGGAAGAAGGTGTTCAGGTCGGCGGTGGTGCTCACCACACCGGAGTCGGCGGTGTGTTGGAGGCTGTGATCGGTGACGTCGAGACGCTTGCCGTCCGGGGTCGTTAGGTAGGCGTTGACGTGTGGGTCCGGCAGGAACGGATCGAGTCCGGGGATGGAGGTGTCGCGCAGTCCCAGTTTCGCGATCACGCGGTGCTCGACCAGGTCCTGCCAGCTCGCGCCGCCGGCCTTCTCGGCGATCATCCCGGCCAGCAGGTAGTTGGTGTTGGAGTACGCCCATCGGGTGGCCCCGCCCGGACGCGGTAGGAACAGCGGCCGATGCTGCATCGCCACCGCGACCAGGTCGGCCGCCGGGGTGGTGTCGTAGCGGTTCTCGTCGAAGTGGTTGAGGAGGCGGTCCTGGATCTGCGGGTCGTCGATGTAGTCGTACAGGCCGCTGGTCTGGCGGAGGAGGTCGCGGGCGGTGATGCGGCCGCCGTCGTTGCCGTTGCCCGTCACGACTCCCGGCAGCCAGTGCTCGACGGTGTCGTCGAGCGACAGCCGCTTCTCCGCCACGAGTTGCAGGACGACGGTCGCCACGAACGTCTTCGTCGTGCTGGCCACCCGGAAGTGCGCGTTCCAGGGGATCGAGTCCGAGGAGTCGGCGGTCCGGGTGCCGAGGCGGGCCATGAGCGGCGGACCGTTCGGCCCGTCGACCCTGGCCAGCACGTTCACATCGCCGCCGCCGGCCCTCCGTACGGCTGCCAGGTCCTGCCGGAGCACGGCCTCGGTGGAGGAGTGCCCCGGCTCCGTGTGCCCGGCGGTGGTGGCGGTTGCGGCCGCGGGTGAGGTCAGGACGAGCAGCGCCGCTGCCAGTCCGGCGGCGCCGGACTTCTTCGATGACGGCATGTGCATGGTCGGACCCCCGGTGCGCTGGGTGGTGATCGGTGACGGTCACCAGCCAACCGGAACCCGGCGCGGGAGAGGATGGGACTGTCCTCAGAGTGAGAGGTGTACGTAACCCCCCAACGAGTCGGATGAGTTGGCCGACTCGGTCACGGTACGAGGAGGAGCTTGCCCGTGGTGCGCTTGGCCTCGATGGCGCGATGGGCCTCGGCGGCTTCGGCCAGCGGGTAGTGGCGGTCGACGGAGACCCGTAGCCGACCTGCCTCGATGTGTTCGGTGATCTGCTTCAGCAGGGCACCGGAGGGCTCGGCCGTGACCCATGTGTAGCGAAGGCCACGGGCGGCGGCCTGCTGCTCGTCCGTCCCCGGGTCGATCGACGCGCCGATGAGCAGACCGTCCGGCCGCAGCACGTCGAGGGAGTGGGGGCCGTAAGAACCGCCGACCAGGTCCAGGACCGCGTCCACCGGGGCGAGGGTGGTCCGGAAGTCGGTGGCGGTGTAGTCGATCAGTTCGTCGGCGCCCAGTTCGCGCAGGAAGTCGTGGTGGACCGGGCGGGCGGTGCCGATGACGTACGCCCCGAGTTCCCTGGCCAGTTGGACGGCGACGTGACCGACGCCGCCCGCCGCCGCGTGGATCAGCACCCGGTCGCCGGGCCGGACGCGTGCCAGTACGGCCAGGGCCTGCCATGCGGTGACCGCGACCAGGGGTACGGCCCCGGCGTGCACGAGGTCGAGGTTCTTCGGTGCGGGCGTCAGCACGTCGGCCGGCGCGGCGGTGAACTCGGCGTAGGCGCCGCGCGGGGAGACGGGAAGCATGCCGTACACCTCGTCGCCCGGCGCGAACCGTGTCACTCCCTCGCCGACCCGCTCGACGACACCGGCCACGTCGTTGCCCGGCGTCCACGGCAGGGGGACCAGCTCCGGCACCCGCCCGGAGCGGAGCACCGCGTCACCGGGGTTGACGCCGGCGCCGGCCACCCGCAGGAGCACCTCGCCGGGGCCGGGCTCGGGGACGTCGGTCTCGACGTAGGCGAGCATCTCGGGGCCGCCGTACGCGGATTGGACGATGGCGTGCATGCGGGCGGACATCCGGCTCCTCATCGACAGGGCGTGGGGCGTGCGGGGAGTACCGGCTGATCCGACCGTGCCGGGATGAAGGGGGAGTTCGACGAGCGCATCACTCAACGGGCCCTGTGGGACCGGGCGTTCGGCTTGCGCTCCCCTGGGTGGGGGCGCAAGCCGAGGGGCTACTCCGGCAGGTGTTCGGGCCCCCCGAAGTCCGGGCTGGAGAAGTCCGGGCTGCTGAAGCGCGGGCGGTGGCCCGGCTCCGGGCCTTCGTCGGGGCTGGAGAAGCCCGGGCGGTCGTAGCCGAGGTGCGGCATGCGACCGGTCGGTGCCGATGGAGTCGTACGGCGCAGGGCCGCCGTACCCGGAGCCGCGAGCGCCTCCTGGAGGAACGGCAGGATGCCGCGTTCCAGAAGGGCGTCGTGCCAGGCGTCCCTGGCCCGGGCCACTTCACCGCCCGACTCGCCGTAGGGGCCGGTGTCGGGCGAGGGCCTGTTGCGCAGAGCGGTGAGCAGCAGGCCGACGATCGCGACGATGATCGCCGCGGCGGTCATGGCGCCGAACACCCAGCCCGCGGTGAGCATGGTCTGGGCGAACGCGGGCTCGGGATTGATCATCTTGAGGATGTAGCCCACGAGCAGGAATATCGCCGCGGCGGTGCCGGCGAGGACGGGGGTGAGGACAGCGGCGACGGCGACGGCACCCGCACCCTCGGCAGCCTCCCCCAGGGTGGTGGCGAGCCCCATCGCGCCCACGCCGCCCGGCTCCGCGGAGCCGACCTCGTGGACGGGCGAGGGGGTGGACGACGCCGGCTGGCGCAGTTCCTCGCGGACCTTCACGTAGTGCTGGTACTCGGTCGCCGCGGCCGCCGTGATGAGTGCGGTGGCGTTCAGCGCCATGGTGCGCAACTGTTCGGGGTTGAGCCGCTCACCGACAGCGGCCAGTTCCGGGCGGGTAGGGGCGGAGCGCAGCGCCTCGTCGAGGATCCGCTCGTACTCCTGGCGGTCCTCGCTGTGCAGGTGCTGCGGAACGCTGTTCATGTGCATCCCCCGATGCTCCGTAGGGCTTGGGGCTCGCATGACAACGAGCCGTCGGGCAGAAACGGAGGGGAGCCTGCTACGGATAAGCCGATGGTAGAGCGGCGACGGCACACGGTGACAGGGGGTTTCCAGAAATTGGCCCCTGGCCAGCGCTGTCGTCCGCCGGTCCTCCGAGGGGGGCACCTGCCCGAATAACGCTCAGATATCCAGCGGCAGTTGCTGGACCAGCAGTTTTCCGGCCATGGTCACTCCGCCGTCCATCGCGATGGCCAGCCCCTCGGCGTAGACGTGCGGTCCCTCGACCACGGGACTCGCGGTGTCCTCGCCGTCCTCGGAGCCGACGTCGCCCAGGAGGTAGGGAATCGGGCTGTGACCATGGACGATCCGGTTTCCGCCGTACATGTCGAGCAATGAGCGGACATGTTCGGCGCCGCCCTCGTCGCGGAAGGAGAAGCGCTTGGTGAACTTGCGGAAGACGTCCCACACCTCGTCCGCGTCGTTGCGCGTGAGGGTCTCGCGGACGTTGTCGTTGACCGCCTCGATCGAGTCGCCGTAGTCGAGGTAGGCGGTGGTGTCGGAGTGGACGAGCAGATGGCCGTCGACCTGCTCCATGGCGTCCAGCCGGGACATCCACTGCAGGTGGACGTCCTGGAGGCGGTCCATGTCGGTCTTCTGACCGCCGTTGAGCAGCCAGGCCGCCTGGAAGGTGGCGGTGCCCGCGCCGGAGTTGACGGGGGTGTCGCCGAAGCGCTTGGCGCCGAGCAGCAGCAGCTCGTGGTTGCCCATCAGGGCCTTGCAGTAGCCGCCGGCCGCGGCCGCCTCGGCGGACAGCCGCATCACCAGGTCGATCACGCCGATGCCGTCGGGCCCGCGGTCGGTGAAGTCGCCGAGGAACCAGAGCCGGGCGGTGCCCGCGCACCAGTTGCCGGCCGCGTCGATCAGGCCCTTCTCCCGCAGTGCGGCCACCAGTTCGTCGAGGTAGCCGTGCACATCGCCTACGACGAACAGCGGACCGGGGCCCTCCGTCTGCCGGGGGGCGGCCACCGGCGCCGGGTCCACCCCGACCTGAACCGTGTCACCCCGATTGATGACGGGCAGATCGCGCTGAGTGGGTGTGTAGCCCTCCGGATAGGCCTCGTCGAAGGCCTGCTCGTCGGGTCGTACGGTCTCGCCGGGCTGCGCGCTGTCGGCGTACGGACCGGTCTCGTGGACGTACGCCGGCACCCGGAAGTCGCGCAACGTCGCCGTCCGCTCCACCTCGGGTCCCTGACCGGCCCCCTGAGTCATCGACCCCTCCACCATCGCGCCGCAACTGCACCGCATCGGACTGCCTGGTCGCAGCGGCCCGCGGTGTCGTGGGCCCATCATAGGAATGCGGATCGCGCCATGTGATGACCCAGGGGTGGTGAATCAGAGCAGGACCCCACTTCACCGCGGCTTTCGCCCCGATTGGGCAGGTCTTCTACCGCTCGCCGTCTACTTGACGCCCGGTGGGTTCCCGCCGAGGTGTGGCTGGTTTTCGTTGGTGGGGGTGGGGGGGCTGGGGTGGGTTGGGTTGGGTTGTTGAGCACTGGGTTCGCTTTTGGCGGGGGCGGGGGGCCAGCTTTGCGGGGCGAGGGCCGTCTTTGCGCTGCCGGGTCCGCCTTTCCCGGTACTGGGTGGGAGTCCTGGCGCCGGTCCGTGCGGCGGGGTGTCTGGTGGGAGTGGGGTGCCGATCCGCTCGTCCGTGACGGCCGGCGGGAGTCTGGGGTGCCGATCCGCTCGCCTGCGGCGGCCAGGGGGGGAGTCCGGGCTCCGTTTCGCCTGTGTGCGGCGGCTGGTGGGAGTCCACGGCAGATCTGCCTGTCGGCGGCTGCATGGGCGTCCGGGACGTCGTTCCGTCCCTGCGGGGGCGGCGAGCTGGGGTTCGGGCGGCGTTTTCGTGTGTGACGGTCGGTGGGTGGGGAAGCCGGACGCGGGTCTGCTCGTCCGCGCGGGCTAGGTGGAAGGCAGGGCGCCGTTTCGCTTGTGTGAGGCGGCTGGTGGGAGTCCTCGGCCTTGATCTGTCCGTCGGTGGCGGCTGGGTGGGCGTCCGGGGGAGTTCGAGGCAGCGTTTCGTCCGTGCGTGCGGGCTGGCGGGGAGTCTCGACGCCGGTCTGCTGTCGGCGGCGGCTGGGTGGAAGTCCGCGGCAGATCTGCCCGTCGGCGGCGCCCTGGCGGGCGTCCGGGACGCCGTTTCGTCCGTGCAGGAGGGCTGGTGGGAGCCCGGGACGCCGTTCCGCCCGTCCCCGACGGCCAGGTCGAAGTCCGGATGCCGTTCCGTACCTGGGTGAGGACCGACCGGAGTCCGGGACAGCGATCCGGCCGCTCGTGAGAGCCGACCGGAGGCCGGGGCTCCTGTCTCGCCCGTCCGCTACAGCGCAGCGGACGGGCACAGCACCCCGCCCCTCTGAGGCCGCCGCCGGAAGCTCGAACACCCGTCGCCCTGGCCGCCGTAGCCGAGTGGATCCCGGCACGGCAACGGCAACGGCGCCCGATGAAAGTCCGGGCCTCGCCCCCGCTGGTACGACGCCCGGACCTCCCGCCCCGGAGCCCGTTCGTCCGCCTGCGCGGCGCCGGGTGGGAGTCCCGGCACCGCGCGACGTGACTACGGCGAGGGCAGCAGCCCGGCCTCGTCCCCCGGGTGACGACAGCCAAGGCAAGCTCCGTCACAACACCCCAAGTCCCGCTCCCCTCCCGCACCAGTGCGCCCCCCGAACTCCACCCCACCCCGGATCCGACGACCCCCGCCCCCAGAACCGGACCCCCTGCATCCGATCCCAGACCGAACCCCACCCCCATCCGACGGGTAATCAGCCCCCCGGAACCGCCCGCCCTACTTCCCCTCAGGCGACCGAGGCGGACTGACCGTAGTCCGAGGCGGACGCCGTTGCGACGACGTCCGTACGATCAGTTCCGTCGGTATCACCTGCTCGATCGGGTGGTCCGAATCGATGCCCTCGATGGCGTCGATGAGGAGCTGGACCACCGCCGTGCCGATGCGCCGCGGCTTCAGGGAGAGCGTGGTGATCGGCGGCTCGGTGTTGGCGTACACCGTGGACTCGCTGCAGCACACGAGCAGCAGGTCCTCCGGGACGCGCAGCCCGTAGCGCCGCGCCGCGGCCAGCAGATCCGTGCCGTTGGGGTCGAACAGGCCGTAGACCGCGTCGGGCCGGTCGGGGCGGGCGAGCAGCCGGTCGGCGGCGACAGCGCCCGCGCACGGATCGTGCGCCGGATAGGCCTCGTACACCGGATCCTGGCCCACACGCTCGCACCAACGCAGGTATGCGGTGGTGGACAGGTGGGTGTACGTGTCCGTCGTGGTGCCGGTGAGCAGGCCGATCCGGCGGGCGCCCGCGTCGGCCAGGTGGTCGAGGATGCCGAGGACGGCGGCCTCGTGGTCGTTGTCGACCCAGGCGGTCACCGGCAGCGTGCCGGCCGGGCGGCCGTCGGAGACGACCGGTAAACCCTGCCGGACGAGTTCGCTGACCACTGGGTCGTGGTCGGACGGGTCGATGACCACCGTCCCGTCCAGGGCGACGTTCGACCACACGTCGTGGCGCGAGGTCGCCGGGAGGATCACGAGGGCGTAGCCGCGGGCGAGCGCGGCCGAGGTGGCGGCCCGTGCCATCTCGGCGAAGTACGCGAACTCGGTGAAGGTGAAAGGTTCATCCCCGTACGTCGTCACGGTCAGGCCGATGAGGCCCGACTTGCCGGTACGGAGGGTGCGGGCCGCCGCGGAGGGCCGGTAGCCCAGCCGGTCGGCCACTTCTCGGACATGGCGTCGGGTGGCGTCCGGGAGCCGGCCCTTGCCGTTGAGGGCGTCGGAGACGGTCGTGATGGAGACTCCGGCCGCGGCGGCCACGTCTCTGATTCCCGCCCGGCCCGGCCGGCTTCCTCGACGAGAGGTTTCCGCGCGGCTCACCTGGTGCTTCCCTGCTGCTGTCATGGCGAGCCGATAGTAGGGCTCATGCGGTGGGGTAGTGCGGACGCATATGCACGCGTTGACAGGCACGTTTCTGCATGGTCAGAAGGGGTCAACTACCTTAGAAACAAAGTCAGTTAACCGCTGCAATGGCACTACGTGACTTGTCGGCGCGCATGGGCCTGCCGAGCCCCCCATGTTTCGAAGAGGTCTCAACTCACCTGTACGAGGGATGCGCGCTACGGCGTGAGCCACCAGCGCATAGATATATGTACGGCGCGCCCCCGGTTCGTGCGCCTTCATCCGGTGTTGCCCCTGATGTGGATGTGACACGTGAGGCGGTCCCGCGTTCGGCGCCCGCTCACCCGGACCCGGCCTGTACGCGGCGGCGCCGAATCCTCATAAGGTGAGCAGTATTGAAAGCCGGTGGTGGCCACAAGGAGGACTGCGGTGAGCGAGACGAGCCCGAAGCTGCGCGCCGAGCTGGAGGGTATCCCCACCTACAAGCCGGGCAAGCCCGCCGCGGCCGACGGTCCGGTGGCCTACAAGCTGTCCTCGAACGAGAACCCGTACCCGCCGCTGCCGGGCGTGATGGAGAGCGTGACCGCGGCCGCCGCGTCCTTCAACCGGTACCCGGACATGGCGTGCACCGGCCTGATGAACGAGCTGGCGGAACGGTTCGGCGTCCCGGTCTCCCACCTGGCCACCGGCACCGGTTCGGTCGGCGTCGCCCAGCAGTTGATCCAGGCGACCAGCGGTCCCGGCGACGAGGTCATGTACGCCTGGCGGTCCTTCGAGGCGTACCCGATCATCACGCGGATCAGCGGGGCCACGGCGGTGCAGGTCCCGCTGACCCCGGGCGATGTGCACGACCTCGACGCGATGGCGGACGCCGTCACCGACCGGACCCGGCTGATCTTCGTCTGCAACCCCAACAACCCGACGGGCACGGTCGTACGGCGGGCCGAGCTGGAGCGCTTCCTGGACCGGGTGCCCGACGATGTGCTGGTGGTGCTGGACGAGGCGTACCGGGAGTTCATCCGGGACATCGAGGTGCCGGACGGCGTGCAGCTCTACCGCGACCGGCCGAACGTCTGCGTCCTGCGGACCTTCTCCAAGGCGTACGGCCTCGCCGGGCTGCGGGTCGGTTTCGCGATCGCGCACGAGCCGGTGGCGGCGGCGCTCCGCAAGACGGCCGTGCCCTTCGGCGTGAGCCAGCTCGCGCAGGATGCGGCGATCGCCTCGCTGCGCGCGGAGGACGAACTGCTGGGCCGTGTCGGCTCGTTGGTGGGCGAGCGCAGCCGCGTGGTCGACATGTTGCGTGCCCAGGGCTGGACGGTCCCGGAGACCCAGGCCAACTTCGTGTGGCTGCGGCTGGGGGAGCGCACGGTCGACTTCGCCGAGGTGTGCGACCGGGCGGGTGTGGTGGTGCGGCCGTTCGCGGGCGAGGGCGTGCGGGTCACGGTCGGGGAGACCGAGGCCAACGACATCTTCCTGAAGGTGGCGGAGGGGTTCCGCAAGGAGCTGTAGCCGGCTGTGGCTTCGTAACGAGTGCCGTAAGGGGGGTCGCCTTAGGGGACCCCCCTTCCCATGTCGAAAATCGGTACGTCATAATTGCTTGTGAATGTGAACGCGTTCACAAGCGTGTCCTGGTTGTCCGGTGTTGTACGGGACATGAAGGGCAAACTGCCGCTGTGACCACGGCGACATAAGGAGACTGACGACGTGGAATTGGCTCTGGCGCCGGAGACCCTGGCGCGATGGCAGTTCGGCATCACCACCGTCTACCACTTCCTGTTCGTCCCCCTGACGATCTCGCTCGCCGCGCTCACGGCCGGGCTGCAGACCGCGTGGGTGCGCACGGAGAAGGAGAAGTACCTCAGGGCCACCAAGTTCTGGGGCAAGCTCTTCCTGATCAACATCGCCATGGGCGTCGTCACGGGCATCGTGCAGGAGTTCCAGTTCGGTATGAACTGGTCCGCCTACTCGCGGTTCGTCGGCGACATCTTCGGCGCCCCGCTCGCCTTCGAGGCACTGATCGCGTTCTTCTTCGAGTCCACCTTCATCGGGCTCTGGATCTTCGGCTGGGACAAGCTGCCCAAGCGGATCCACCTGGCCTGCATCTGGATGGTGTCGATCGGCACGATCCTCTCGGCGTACTTCATCCTCGCGGCCAACTCGTGGATGCAGCATCCCGTCGGCTACAGGATCAACAAGGCCAAGGGGCGTGCCGAACTCACCGACTTCTGGCATGTGCTGACCCAGAACACGGCGCTCGCGCAGGCCTTCCACACGCTCTCCGCGTCCTTCCTGACCGGCGGCGCGTTCATGGTCGGCATCGCCGCCTTCCACCTGTACCGCAAGAAGCACATCTCCGTGATGAAGACCTCGCTGCGGCTGGGCCTGGTCACCGTCACCATCGCCGGACTGCTCACCGCCGTCAGCGGTGACACCCTCGGCAAGGTCATGTTCAAGCAGCAGCCGATGAAGATGGCCGCCGCCGAAGCCCTGTGGGACGGCCAGAACTCCGCGCCGTTCTCGATCTTCGCCTACGGCGACGTCAGCAAGGGCCACAACACCGTCGAGCTGTCCATCCCCGGGATACTGTCGTTCCTCGCCGACGACGACTTCAACTCGTACGTGCCCGGCATCAACGACACCAACAAGGCCGAGCAGGCGAAGTACGGCCCCGGCGACTACCGGCCCATCATCCCCGTCACCTTCTGGGCGTTCCGCTGGATGATCGGCTTCGGCATGGCGTCCTTCGCGATCGGCCTGGCCGGACTCTGGCTGACCCGCAAGAAGTTCATGCTGGCCCAGCATCTGCGGGTCGGCGACGACGAAGTGCCGAACGTGGTCCTCTTCAAGAACAAGACCCTCGGCCCGAAACTCACCAGGCTCTACTGGCTGGTGTCCATCTGGACCCTCGGCTTCCCCCTCATCGCCAACTCCTGGGGCTGGATCTTCACCGAGATGGGCCGCCAGCCCTGGGTCGTCTACGGCCTCTTCCAGACCCGTGACGCCGTCTCCCCCAGCGTCTCCCAGGGCGAGGTCCTCACCTCGATGATCGTCTTCACCTCGCTCTACGCCGTCCTGGCTGTCATCGAGGTCAAGCTGCTCGCGAAGTACGTCAAGGCCGGCCCGCCCGAACTCACCGAGGCCGACCTCAACCCGCCCACGAAGATCGGCGGCGACTCCCAGGACGCCGACAAGCCGATGGCCTTCTCGTACTAGGCCGAGGGAGCTGCAACAGTCATGGAACTGCACGACGTCTGGTTCGTCCTCATCGCCGTCCTGTGGACCGGCTACTTCTTCCTGGAGGGCTTCGACTTCGGGGTCGGCATCCTCACCAAGCTGCTCGCCCGGGACCGCTCCGAGAAGCGGGTGCTGATCAACACGATCGGTCCGGTCTGGGACGGCAACGAGGTCTGGCTCCTCACGGCCGGCGGCGCGACCTTCGCCGCCTTCCCCGAGTGGTACGCCACCCTCTTCTCCGGCTTCTACCTCGCCCTGTTGATCATCCTGGTCTGCCTGATCGTCCGGGGCGTCGCCTTCGAGTACCGGGCCAAGCGGCCCGAGGAGAACTGGCAGCGCAACTGGGAGACAGCGATCTTCTGGACCTCGCTGCTCCCCGCGTTCCTCTGGGGTGTGGCCTTCGGCAACATCGTGCGGGGCGTGAAGATCGACAAGAACTTCGACTACGCCGGTAACTTCTGGGACCTGCTCAACCCGTACGCCCTTCTCGGTGGCCTGGTGACGCTGACGCTGTTCACCTTCCACGGCACGGTGTTCACGGCACTCAAGACCGTCGGGGACATCCGGATGCGGGCGCGGAAGCTGGCCCTTCAAGTCGGTCTCCTCACGGCCGTGTTGGCGCTGATCTTCCTGGTCTGGACACAGGTCGACAGCGGTGATGGCAAGAGTCTGGTCGCGATGGTCGTGGCCGTCGCCGCACTGGTCGCGGCGCTGATGGCGATCCAAGTCGGGCGTGAGGGCTGGTCGTTCGCGTTCTCCGGCGTGACCATCGTGGCGGCCGTCGCGATGCTCTTCCTGTCGCTCTTCCCGAACGTCATGCCGTCCTCGCTCAACGCGGACTGGAACCTCACGGTCACCAACGCCTCGTCGAGCCCGTACACCCTGAAGATCATGACCTGGTGTGCGGGGATCGCCACCCCGATCGTCCTGCTCTACCAGGGCTGGACGTACTGGGTGTTCCGCAAGCGGATCGGTACGCAGCACATCGCCGAGGCAGCGCACTGAGTCCGGATCGGGGCATGTTTCACGTGAAACATGCCCCGTTGGGACCTCCTGAGAAGAGGGTGTGTTTCACGTGAAACCAATCGACCCACGCCTGCTCCACTACGCCCACGCCACCCGCCTGTTCATGGTGGCGGTCGTCGGCCTGGGTGCCGTCGGGGCGGCGCTGGTCATCGCTCAGGCGATGCTCATCGCCGAGGTGGTGGTCGGCGCCTTCCAGCACGGTCACTCGGTCGGTGAGCTCCGCACTCCCCTGCTGCTGTTGGTGGCCGTCGCGGGTGGCCGAGCCCTGGTCTCCTGGCTCACCGAACTCGCCGCCCACCGTGCCAGCGCCTCCGTGAAGTCGGAGCTACGGCGACGGTTGCTGGAGCGGTCCGTGGAGTTGGGCCCCGGCTGGCTGAGCGGGCAGCGGACCGGGTCGCTGGTCGCCCTCGCCACCCGGGGCGTCGACGCCCTCGACGACTACTTCTCGCGCTATCTCCCGCAGTTGGGGCTCGCGGTGGTCGTGCCGGTGGCGGTGCTGGCGCGGATCGTCACTGAGGACTGGGTCTCGGCGGCGATCATCATCGTCACCCTGCCGCTCATCCCGCTCTTCATGGTGATGATCGGCTGGGCCACGCAGTCCCGGATGGACCGTCAGTGGCAGTTGCTGTCCCGGCTCTCCGGGCACTTCCTGGACGTGGTCGCGGGGCTGCCGACCCTGAAGGTGTTCGGGCGGGCCAAGGCGCAGGCCGACTCGATCCGGCGGATCACCGGCGAGTACCGGCAGGCGACCATGCGGACGCTGCGAATCGCCTTCGTCTCCTCCTTCGCACTGGAACTGCTCGCGACGCTCTCCGTGGCCCTGGTCGCGGTGACGATCGGCATGCGGCTCGTCCACGGAGACATGGACCTCTACGTCGGTCTCGTCGTCCTGATCCTGGCGCCCGAGGCGTACCTGCCGCTGCGCCAGGTGGGCGCCCAGTACCACGCGGCGGCGGAGGGTCTCGCGGCCGCCGAGGAGATCTTCTCGGTACTGGGGACGGAGGTGCCGGCCACGGGAACCGCCGACGTCCCCACCGACGCCCTGGCCTTCGAGGCTGTGACGGTCCGGTACCCCGGGCGGTCCGTGGACGCCGTCTCGGACCTGTCGTTCGCCGTGGCACCCGGAGAGACGGTAGCCCTCGTCGGACCGAGCGGCTCGGGCAAGTCGACGCTCCTGAACGCCCTGTTGGGGTTCGTGCGACCCACCGAGGGCCGGGTGCGGGTCGGGGGAGTCGATCTCGCCGACGCCGATCTGGAGCGGTGGCGGTCACGGATCGCCTGGGTGCCCCAACGACCGCAGTTGTACGCCGGGACGATCGCCGAGAACGTACGGCTCGCCCGGCCCGACGCCGACGACACGGCCGTACGGCGGGCGTTGGCCGACGCCGGGGCCCTGGAGTTCGTGGAAGCGCTGCCCGAGGGCGTCGGGAGTGTGCTCGGTGAGGACGGAGCCGGGCTGTCCGCCGGGCAGCGGCAGCGGCTCGCGCTCGCCCGGGCCTTCCTCGCCGACCGGCCCGTCCTGCTCCTCGACGAGCCGACGGCCGCGCTGGACGGGGCGACCGAGGCCGAAGTGGTCGAGGCGGTACGGCGGTTGGCGGTCGGGCGGACGGTGCTGCTCGTGGTGCACCGGCCGGCCCTGCTGGCGGTGGCGGACCGGGTGGTGCGGGTGACGGAGGGCGCGGCCGGGGCTCGCGCGGACGTCGTGCCGGCGCTCGCCGACGCGCGCCCGGTCCCGTCGGAGGCGCCGGTGAGTCCCGCTGTTTCCGACGGACCCGGGTCGCGGTTCTCGGCACCTGCGGGTGGCGTGCTCGCTCGGGTCCGCGCCATGTCCGGTGCCCGGCGCGGACGCCTCACCCTGGCGCTGCTGCTCGGAAGTCTCGCGCTGGGCAGCGCCGTCGGGCTCATGGCCACCTCGGGGTGGCTGATCTCGCGGGCCTCGCAGCAGCCGCCCGTGCTGTATCTGATGGTGGCGGTGACGGCGACCCGGGCCTTCGGGATCGGGCGGGCCGTGTTCCGGTACGCGGAACGACTCGTGTCGCACGACGCCGTGCTGCGCATGCTGGCCGACACCCGCGTCGCCGTCTACCGGCGGCTTGAGCGGCTGGCACCCGCCGGGCTGCGCGACACCCGCCGCGGCGACCTGCTCTCCCGGCTCGTCGCCGACGTGGACGCGCTCCAGGACTACTGGCTGCGCTGGCTGCTGCCCGCCGGGGTCGCGGCCACCGTCTCGGCCGCGACAGTCGGGTTCACGGCCTGGTTGCTGCCCGAGGCCGGTGCCGTGCTCGCGGCCGGTCTCCTCGTGGCCGGTGTCGGCGTCCCTCTCGTGACCGGTGCCGTGGCCCGCCGTGCCGAGCGGCGGCTGGCCCCGGCTCGCGGAGTGCTCGCGACCCGAGTGACCGAACTGCTCACCGGGACCGCGGAGTTGACGGTCGCCGGCGCACTGCCCGACCGTACCGCCGAGGCCGGGCGGGCCGACAGCACCCTCACCCGGATCGCGCGGCGCGCGGCCTCAGCCACCGCACTGGGCGACGGTCTCACCGCGCTGATCTCCGGCCTGACCGTCGCCGCCACCGCCCTCGTGGCAGCCCAGGCCGTCGCCGCGGGACGGCTCAGCGGTGTGCTGACGGCCGTGGTCGTTCTCACCCCGCTCGCCGCCTTCGAGGCCGTCCTCGGACTGCCGCTCGCCGTGCAGTACCGGCAGCGGGTGCGCAAGAGCGCGGAGCGCGTGTACGAGGTCCTGGACGCTCCCGCGCCCGTACGGGAACCGGAGCGGCCTCGCCAGGCGCCCGCGACACCGTTCCCGCTCGTCGTGCGGGGACTGGCCGCCCGGCACACCGGGCAGGACCGGGACGCGCTCGCCGGGCTCGACCTGACGCTGGAGAAGGGGCGCCGGGTCGCCGTGGTCGGATCCTCCGGGTCCGGCAAGACGACGCTCGCCCAGGTGCTCCTGCGCTTCCTGGACGCGGACGCCGGTTCGTACACGCTGGCCGGCGTGGACGCGTACGCCCTGGACGGCGACGACGTACGACGGCTCGTCGGGCTGTGTGCCCAGGACGCGCACCTCTTCGACAGTTCGGTGCGCGAGAACCTGCTCCTCGCGAAGAAGGACGCGACCGAGGACGCACTGCGGGCCGCGCTGGAGCGTGCCCGGCTGCTCGACTGGGTCGACGCTCTGCCCGACGGACTGGACACACTCGTCGGTGAGCACGGGGCCCGGCTGTCCGGCGGGCAGCGGCAGCGGCTGGCCCTCGCCCGCGCCCTGCTCGCCGACTTCCCGGTGCTCGTGCTCGACGAGCCCGCCGAGCACCTGGACCTGGCGACCGCCGACGCGCTCACCGCCGATCTGCTGGCCGCCACCGAGGGCCGTACGACCTTGCTGATCACGCACCGGCTGGCGGGGCTGGAGAACGTGGACGAGGTGATCGTGCTGGACGAGGGACGGGTCGTGCAGCGCGGACCGTTCGTCGGACTGGCCTCGGTGGAGGGGCCGTTGCGGGGGATGGCGGAGCGGGAGGCGGAGTCGGAGTCGCTGGTGGCGGCCGGGTAGGGAGCCTCGCGGCCGGAGCTCTCGACTTTCCGTCACAAAGGGGACTTATTAGGCTCGGGGTATGTCAGCCGCCCCGAGTCCCGGTCCCCCGTCGCCGCCCTCGGGGCCTTCGGCCGAACTGGCCGTGCGGATGCCGCAGTTGCTGGAGGCGATGCGGTCCGTGGGCAGCGGGCTCGAACTGCACTCCACGCTGGAGCGGATCTGCCGGGCGGCGGCCGTACTGACGGACGCGCGTTACGCGGGGATCGGCGTCGTCGACCAGGACGGCGACGCTCTCGCGGACTTCGTCTTCCACGGGGTCGACGCGGGGACGGCGCGGCGCATCGGACGGTTTCCCGACGGGCACAAGGGGCTGCTCGGTGCCCTTATCCGGGAGCCGGATCCGGTCCGGCTCGTCGATGTGACCAAGGACCCGCGGTTCTCGGGCTTTCCCGAGCACCATCCCCGGATGCGCGGCTTCCTCGGCGTTCCGATCCGCGTCCAGGGCGAGGTCTTCGGAAATCTCTATCTGGGCGAGAAGCACGGCGGAGACGCCTTCAACGACTACGACCTCACGATGGTCCGCGTGCTGGCGACCGAGGCCGGCATCGCCGTCGGCAACGCGCGGCTGTACGAGGCCGCCCAGCAGCGTGAGCGGTGGATCGACGGGTCGGTGGCCGTCACGACCGCACTGTTGTCCGGCGGGGACGCCGAGGACGCGCTCCAGGTCATCGCGGAACGGGCCCGCAGGCTGTCCGGATCGGCGGCCGGGATCGTGCTGCTGCCCGCCGACGCGGGCGGCATGGAGATCGTCGCGGTGTCCTCGGAGCGGCCGTCGGACGCGCTCGGCACGGTCGTGCCCCCGGAGAGCGGGATCGTGGCCGAACTCCTCGCAGGACAGCCGGTGTTCGTGGCGGACGCGGCCACCGATCCCCGTATGGTCACAGGATTCGCGCGGGCCTACGGGCCGGTCATGGCGCTGCCCCTGCAGAGCGACGGGCGCGTCCTGGGAGCCCTCGTCACCCCGCGCGCGCGAGGCGGGCGGCCGTTCACGGAGGCGGAACGCACCCTGGCGATCCAGTTCGCCTCGCAGGCCGCGCTCGCGCTGATGATGGCCGAGACTCAGCGCGACCGGGAGCGCCTCGCGGTGTACGAGGACCGTGACCGTATCGCCCGCGACCTGCACGACCTGGTCATCCAACGGCTGTTCGCCACCGGGATGATGCTGGAGAGCGCCCAACGCGGCTCGCTCGTCCCCGAGGTGCGGCGGGGCGTCGGCAACGCCGTCGACGAACTCGACGTCACCATCCAGGAGATCCGTTCCGCGATCTTCGCGCTCCAGCAAGGTCCCGCCGAGGCGCCCTCCGGGCTGCGTACCCGGGTGCTGCGGGAGATCAACATGGCCGCCGTGCCGCTCGGTTTCCAGCCCGCGCACCGTTTCGTCGGCGCGCTCGACACGACGGTCGGCGACCTCACCGGAAAGAACCTCATCGCCGCCCTGCGCGAGGCCCTCTCCAACGCGTTCCGGCACGCGGCGGCCACCCGGATCGAGGTCGTCGTCGACGCGACGGCGATCCTCCCCGACGGGCGGCCGGGCGTACGGCTCACCGTCGCGGACGACGGGGTCGGCATCCCCGCCGACGGTCGCCGCAGCGGCCTCAGGAACCTCAAGCGGCGAGCCGAATCCCTGGGCGGTGACAGCGAATACGGGCCCGGCATCGGCGCGGACGGCGGCGGCACGACCGTGGTGTGGCAGGCACCCCGCTGAGCCCTGCGGCACCCGTCACCGCGGGCTCCCGTTGAGCGGTCCGCGGCAACGTGTCCCCATGCGTACGACGTGAAAAGGGCGCCGGTCGGCCGCGCGGACCGTGATCGCTGACATGCGCTCATCTCGCCGTCGCCGGCTGCTCGTTCCGGTGCTGCTGTGCGCGAACGCCGGCGCGCGGCTGTAGCAGGACGCCGCCGTGGCGAGACAGCGATACGAGGTCGGTCGGCAGGTGGCCGATGCACAACGGGCCAGGGCCCGACGGGCCGAGGCGCGGCTGGAGGAACGACGGCAGGAGATCTCACGGCTGCACGAGGAGCTGGGCCGGGATCGCCCGCGCCGATTACGGCGGCGCCGGTGGCGTTCCGATGGTGGCCCGGATCGTCCTCAAGGACAGTCCCGAGGACCTGATGCGTGATCAGCACGTTTTCTCGCAGGCGGATCTGGCCGTCGGCTACGCGATCGGGAGGAGCCGTCGGGCCGGGGTACGTCTCGCGGACGACGAGGCGAAGGCCGCGTCGGTGTGGCGGACGCTGGAGCGGCGGAACGCCGGGCACCTGCCGGGGCGCCGTCCGTCTCGACCAGCCGCCGACCCAGGTCACCAACTGTCACCGATTCAGCAGCGGAGGCTCCCGCTGGGCGAACCGGCACACCGGCCAGGACTTCGCCGTGCCCATCGGCACGACGGTGCGGGCGGCCGGAGCGGGCCGGGTGGTCCGGGTGTCGTGCGGCGGCGCCTTCGGCATCGAGATCGTGATCGAGCACCCTGGCGGCCATCACACGCAGTACGCCCATCTCGCCGCCGCCGCCGTCGACCAGGGGGACCGGGTGTCCACCGGCCCGGCTGAGCCGCTCGTGTAAGGGGCGTGCTCCGGGAGGCCGCCCGTTACCGCTGCTCCGCGAGCATCCGCTCGATCACCACGGCCACGCCGTCCTCGTTGTTGTCCACGGTCCGGCCCGAGGCCGCGGCGAGCACCGCGGGGTGCGCGTTGCCCATCGCGTACGACCGTCCCGCCCAGGTGAGCATCTCGACGTCGTTCGGCATGTCCCCGAAGGCGACGACCTCCTCGGGCGCGATGCCGCGCTCCGCGCAGCACAGGGCGAGGGTGCTCGCCTTGGAGACGTCCGGTCCGCTGATCTCCAGCAGCGCGCTGGGGCTGGAGCGGGTGACGGTCGCGCGGTCGCCCAGGGCGAGGCGGGCGGTGGTCAGGAAGGCGTCGGGGTCGAGCGTGGGGTGGAAGGCGAGGATCTTCAGCACCGGTTCGTCGGCCCCCGGGGCGTCCGACGCGAGGAGCTTCTCGGCGGGTGCGAGAGTGTCCGGGGTCTCCATGTGCAGCTTCGGATACGCCGGCTCCTGGTAGAAACCGTAGGTCTGCTCGATCGCGTACACCGTCCCGGGCGCCGCGTCGCGCAGCAGCCCTACCGCGTCGATGGCGTTCTCCCGGGCCAGTTCGCGGACCTTCACGAAGCGGTGGGCGCCGGGGCCGCCGTGGAGGTCGACCACGGCGGCGCCGTTGCCGCAGATCGCCAGGCCGTGGCCGTGGACGTGGTCGCTGACGACGTCCATCCAGCGGGCCGGGCGGCCGGTCACGAAGAAGACCTCGATGCCCGCCTCCTCGGCGGCCGCGAGGGCGGCCACCGTGCGGGGGGACACCGACTTGTCGTCGCGCAGCAGAGTGCCGTCCAGGTCGGTGGCGATCAGCCGTGGCGGGACGGCGGAGGCCGGGGTCTCGGGCTGTCGAGTCGCTGAGGTCACCGGGCCATTCTCCCGCATATGCCCGCACGCCCGTGCGGGAGTGCGCACAGGTGAGTGGTTACTGCCCTCACCAGGGCCGTTGCGCCCGCGATCCAGGTGCCGTTGTGCCCACCGGGTCAGCGGAGTTGGGTGAGGGCTTCCATCGCGATCTGCTCGAAGACCTTCTCGTCCGCCGCGAAGTCGGAGTCCGGGACGGGCCAGTGGATCACGATGTCGGTGAAGCCCAGTTCCTGGTGCCGACCCGCGAAGTCGACGAAGGCGCCGAGTGACTCCAGCGGACGGGCGCGGTCCGGGGTGAAACCGGTGAGCAGGATCTTGTCGACCTCGGTCGCGTCCCGGCCGATCGCCGCGCAGGCGTCGGCCAGCTTCTCGGCCTGCCCGCGCATGGCGTGAACCGACTGCTCAGGAGTGCCGCTCTCGAACAGCCGGGGGTCGCCGGTGGTCACCCAGGCCTGCCCGTAGCGAGCGGCGAGTCGCAGACCGCGGGGACCGGTGGCCGCCACCGCGAACGGCAGCCGGGGCCGCTGCACACACCCCGGAATGTTCCGGGCCTCGTGCGCCGAGTAGAAGTCACCCTCGTACGACACCGAGTCCTCGGTGAGCAGCCGGTCCAGCAGCGGTACGAACTCCCCGAACCGGTCGGCACGCTCCCGCGGTGTCCACGGTTCCTGTCCGAGCGCGGTGGCGTCGAACCCGGTACCGCCCGCGCCGATGCCGAGCGTGATCCGTCCGTCGGAGATGTCGTCGAGGGAGATGAGTTCCTTGGCGAGGGTCACCGGATGCCGGAAGTTCGGCGAGGTGACAAGCGTCCCAAGCCGCATCCGCTCCGTGACGCCCGCGGCGGCGGTCAGCGTCGGTACGGCACCGAACCACGGACCGTCCCGGAAGGTGCGCCAGGACAGATGGTCGTAGCTGTACGCGGTGTGGAAGCCGAGCTGCTCCGCGCGCTGCCATGCCTCGCGGCTCCCCTCGTTCCAGCGGCGGTACGGGAGGATCACGGTGCTCAGGCGCAGGTTCATGGCGTCCAGGCTATGCGGCCGTCCGTGTTTCACGTGAAACCCTCACCGCACGCGGCTGCTCAGCCAGGGCGTGAGGCCGATCATCGAGATCCACTCCTTGTGCACCCTGTCGCCGGGCAGCGGCACGATCAGGTGGCATCCGGGCGGGAAACGGCGGGTCTTGACGTGGGCGAGGCCGCCGAAGACGGAGCGGAGGAAGACAGGGACGTCGTCGCGGGCGATGTCGGGGCAGTCGATGCCCTCGACCGTGATCAGGGCGTCGTCCTCGGGATAGAGCAGCACTCTGACGCGCGGTACTCCGCCGAACTCGACGAGAGCTTCGTGCGGGAGTGAGCCGTCCGGATCGGTGGTGACACCGACACCCGCGGAACTGCGGCGCGAGGTCTGGTCGGCGCCGATGTCATGGGTGACCTCGATCTCGCGCGCGTACTCGGCCGCGATGGCACGCAGGGCGGTGACGGCGGCCTCGGTGGTGGGGAGGTGGTCCATACCTCTGATCATGCCGGGGGCGACGCGGCCGAGGCCAGACAGGGCACTGCTTCTCAGGCTCTGCGGGGTCAGTGCGCCTCGGGGAACCGCAGGTACCGCGGGGGTACCGCCTCCGTGAGCCACACCCCGTTCTCGCTGACCCGGAACACATGGCCGTCGCTGTGCATCGCGTCGGCGTCCACGGAGAGCACGACGGGGCGACCGCGGCGGGCGCCGACCCGGGTCGCGGTGTCGCGGTCGGCGGAGAGGTGTACGGCGTGGCGGTTCATGGGCCGGAGCCCTTCGGCCTGGATCGCCTCCAGGTTGCGGGCGACCGTGCCGTGGAAGAGGTGCCGCGGCGGGGTGGCCGGGGGCAGTCCGAGGTCGATCTCGATGCTGTGGCCCTGGCTGGCGCGGATACGGGTGCCCTCGATCGCGAAGCGGCGCTTGTCGTTGGTCGCCACCACATGGTCGAGTTCCTGACGGCTGAAGCGGAACCCGTGTGCGGCACAGGCGGCGATCAGCGTGTCGATCTCGATCCAGCCGGCCTCGTCGAGAGTGAGCCCGATCCGCTCGGGCTGATGGCGCAGGTGCTTCGAGAGGTACTTCGACACCTTCACGGTGCGTCTTTCATCCATCCGCTCAGCATGACGGGCGAGACACGCGTCACGCATTTTCTTTTGTCGCCGATGTTTGATCCACAACCAACTGTAGTTATCCACAGGGGAATTGGCGTTTCTGTGGACAACTGCCTGTCGATTCAGCCCACTTCGTCAACGTCCGCCGCGTCTCGGCGATTTGCCGCGAGCATGTCCAACGCCCTTGCGCGCAACTCGCGTTCGGCTGCCAGAGCGATGAAGGTGGCGGCCTGGTCCGGGCCAACCAGCTCCTCCACCGCCCGAATTGTCTCCTCGGGCACGGCCACGGAACGTGATGTCGGCGCTGTCGTCCGGGGCTCCTGGGAACCGAGGTGCTCGCGCAGCGAACGGTTGGCGAACAGGCGCATCGCGCGGGCGAGTTCAGCGTCCACAGTCTGCTGGGCGAGCGGCCGCAGGCGTCGTACCAGCGAGGCCGCCTCGGCCGCGTCGGCGTCGGTCGGACGGTGCGGTCCGTCGAGGTAGCGGGCGAAGACGTGCTCGGTGGTGAACTCCAGGAAACGGGAGGCGATGTGCTCGACCTGGACCCTCAACTCCCGCAGATGGGACGAGATCGCGGACAGCGGGACCCCGGAGGAGTGCAACTCCACGGCCACCGCCAGCTCTTGGGGGCTCGGCACGAGGAAGGAATCGGTGTCACCGGGGACCGGCTCCAGGACGCCGAGTGCGACGGCCTCGGCGACGGCCGCGTCGTCCGGGCTGCCGCCGAAGCGCCGTTCCAGCTCGGCGCGCGAGATCCGCACCGCCTCCTCGTCCGTCCACGGCCCGTCGACCTCGGCGACCAGCCCGAGGACCCCGCCCAGACCCCGGCCCGTGTCCCAGGCCTCCAGCAACTCCTTGATGGAGGCCAGGCCGTAGCCGCGGTCGAGGAGGTCCGCGATCTGGTGCAGGCGGGCGAGATGGACGTCGGCGTACACATTGGCCCGGCCGCGCCGCTCGGGACGGGGGAGCAGACCGCGGTCCTGGTAGGCGCGGATCGTCCGGACGGTGGCCCCGCTGAGCCGCGCGAGGTCCTCGATGCGGTAGGCGCCCTCGCCGGGACGGGAACCCGGACCGGACCCGGCACTCACGCGGCCCCCGCCCGGGCCGCCGGTGACCTCTTCAGGTATTCCACCGCGCGGCTCAACGACCCTTCCCGCGACGGATGGTAGGAGCGCCGCAGATAACGCGGGACGGCCGTGCCGAGCGAGCGCCAGGTCGGCAACAGGCCTTTGCGCACCGCCCTGTTGTGCTCGGCGAGCGAGTAGCGGACGTGTCCGGCGAGTTGGGGGTCGTGGCGCATCAGGTAGGCCGTGCCCCAGGCCCACAGGTAGAGCATCACGGGCGCGGTGACCGCCATGCCGGCGACACGGCGGGCGTACCGGGGGAGACCGCGGCCTCCGCAGTGCTGGAACATGTCGAAGGCCACCGCGCGGTGTTCGACCTCCTCCGCGCCGTGCCAGCGCAGCAGGTCGAGCATGATCGCGTCGGCACCCGCCCGGTCGAGGGCCTCCGCGGCCAGGATCCAGTCGCCCAGCACCGCCGTGAACTGCTCTATCGCCGCGACGACCGCCAGCCGGAAACGCAGCCACTCGGCGTCCGGCACCGGCGCGCCGAGCGGCGGGCGTTCGCCGAGCAGCCGTTCGAAGAGGAAGTCCACGTACCGGGTGAAGTCGGCCGTGTCGAGCCGCTGGGCCGCCAGGTGGTCCAGCACGTGCGCGTGCTGGACGCTGTGCGTGGCCTCCTGGCCCATGAACCCCTTGACGTCCGCGAGCAGTTCGGGGTCCCTGACCAGCGGCAGGCCCTCCTTGAGGACCCTCACGAACCACCGCTCCCCCGCGGGCAGCAGCAGATGCAGCACGTTGATGACATGGGTGGCGGTCGGCTCGTCCGGGATCCAGTGCAGGGGCGTGCGCGACCAGTCGAAGGAGACCCTGCGGGGCGTGATCGGGTGGTGCTCGGTCGTGTCGTGCTCGTGTGCGGAGGTCACAGCGGCGGCTCCAACCGGGCCAACGCCCGCAGCGCGCGCGGCGCGAACCGGGACATCAGATGGGCGCCGCGCGCCTCCGGGGTGACGGGCACGACGGCCTCGTCGCGGACGACCGCCCGCAGGATCGCGTCGGCGACCTTCTCCGGCGGGTAGTTCCGCAGGCCGTACAGTCGCGCGGACTTCTTCTGGCGCCGCTTCTCCTCGTCGGCGTCGACCCCGGCGAAGTGCGCGGTCGAGGTGATGTTGGTGTTGACGAGGCCTGGGCAGATCGCCGAGACGCCGATCCCCTGCCCGGACAGCTCGGCCCGCAGACACTCGCTGAGCATCAGCACGGCCGCCTTGGAGGTGCTGTACGCGGGCAACGCCCTGGACGGCTGGAACGCCGCCGCCGAAGCGGTGTTGACGATGTGGCCGCCCTGGCCGCGCTCGGCCATCTGCCTGCCGAAGAGCCGGCAGCCGTGGATCACACCCCACAGATTGACGTCGAGGACCTTCTTCCAGTCCTCCGGGGTGGTGTCGAAGAAGGAACCGGAGAGTCCGATTCCTGCGTTGTTCACCAGGACGTCCACCACGCCGTACTCGGCGGCGACCTTCTCGGCGAGCTTCTCCATGGCCTGTCCGTCGGAGACGTCGACCGTCTCGGCCCAGGCCTCGGGGGCACCGATCAGCCGCGCCAACTCGGCGGTGCGGGCGGCACTTTCCGCGTCCCGGTCGACGGCCACCACGCGCGCCCCCGCCTCGGCGAAGGCGAACGCCGTGGCCCGCCCGATCCCGCTGCCCGCCCCGGTGACCAGCACGAGCTGCCCGCCGAACCGCTCCGCGTACCGCCCCGAGGCCTTGACGACAGAGGCCGGTGCCGCCTGCCCGTCGCCCTCGTGGGCGGTCACGAACTCCGCGATCCACGAAGCCAGTTGATCGGGCCGCGTCCGCGGGATCCAGTGCTTCGCCGGCAGCGTACGGCGCACCAACCCCGGTGCCCACAGCTCCAGTTCGTCGTAGAGCCGCTCGGAGAGGAACGCGTCCCCCAGGGGCGTGACGAGCTGCACGGGCGCGTGCGCGTACGCGTCGGGGCGTGGCCCGCGCAGCCTCGCGCGGACGTTGTCCCGGTAGAGCCAGGCGCCGTGGGCCGCGTCCTGGGGCAGCGACGAGGTCGGGTAGTCGCCGCGCGGCACCTTCTCGACGCGTTCCAGGATCTTCGGCCAGCGCTTGCCGAGCGGGCCGCGCCAGGCGAGTTCGGGCAGCACGGGCGTGTGCAGCAGGTACACGTACCAGGACTTGGCGCCCTGGCCGAGGAGTTGGCCCACGCGGCGCGGGGTGGGCCGGGTCAGGCGCTTGTTGATCCAGTGCCCGAAGTGGTCGAGGGACGGTCCGGACATCGAGGTGAAGGAGGCGATCCGGCCCTCGGTGCGCCCGACGGTGACGAACTCCCAGGACTGCACCGACCCCCAGTCGTGCCCCACCAGGTGGACCGGCCGGTCCGGGCTGACCGCGTCCGCGACCGCCAGGAAGTCGTCCGTCAGCTTCTCCAGGGTGAACCCGCCCCGCAACGGCTTCGGAGCCGTGGACCTGCCGTGGCCCCGGACGTCGTAGAGCACGACATGGAAGCGGTCGGCGAGGCGGCCGGCCACCTCGGACCAGACCTCCTTGCTGTCGGGATAACCGTGCACCAGGACGACCGTCGGGTGCGACGGGTCCCCCAGCTCGGCCACGCACAGCTCGACTCCACCGGTCCGCACCCGGCGCTCCCGCGCTCCCTCAAGGCTCACTTGTCCTCCGCCCAGCGCCGCACGTGCGGCAGATCGTCGTCCAGCCAGAAGGCGCTCTGCTCGGGGTCCCTGGAGTCGGTGACGACGAGGATCTCCTCGAACTTGGCGCCCGTGCCCCGGAATCCGAGATGCGGTTCGACCGCCCACAGGCCCGGGTGCGGGGGATGGTCGGAGAAGCGGTACGGCGACCACAGCGGGGACCAGCCCTCGCGGTGGCCGTGCAGCGCGTCGCTCGCCAGGCCCTTCAGGGCCTGGGTGCCGAATCCGAACAGCCGCGGGGACCAAGGGCGTTCGGCCACCCGGTCGACCTTGTGCGCGATCACGCCGAAGGGATACGCGCGGTGCCGGTTGGCGTAGCCCTGGCGGACCATGAGGCGGTCCACGTCCTCGTAGATCTCGCGCAACGGGCGCCGCTCGCGGACCTCGCGCAGCAGCAGCGCGCGATGCGCCTCCAGTTCGGCCATCAGCCGGTCCTGCACCGCGTTCGCCCCCAGGGAGCCCGAAAAGCCGATGTCGGCCGTGAAGCCCTTGTACACCGGGGCCATGTCCAGGATGAACGGCATCCCGGGCTCCAGCCGACGGCCCGTGGGGAAGAACTGCAGCGGCACCCGGAAGTTCGTGAACGCCGTGCGGTCGCCGAACCATGCGAAAGGCAGATGGAACCAGTCCCGCACCCCTCGGGCGCGCAGCCACGACCGCTGCATCCGCGCCGCATCGCGCTCGGTCACCCCGGGCTCAAGCCGGGCCGCGACCGCCTCGGCGCACTCGTACGCCAGCCGCTGGACCTCCCTGAACCCCCGCAGTTCCGCGGAGAGTTCGCCTGTCACCGCCGTAGTCATGCCACCGCCCCACCTGTCCACACCGACTGCGGTACGTGCTCGTAACTTGACACTGGCGAATGTGACAGTTGTTGGAGGCTGCGTCAATAGCCTTGATCTCCACCTGTGGATAAGTGCGCGGGTCGCTCGCGTAGCCCTCAAGCAGGGGAACCCCTACGGACCCGTACGCCTGGAGTCTGATGTGAGGACAGCTCTGCGGGTTGACGACCGGAGTGGTCGGCGTCACTACCTTCGAAGACGTGACTGTGATCGCGACCGAAAGCCTGAGTAAGCGGTTCCCCCGGGTGACCGCGCTTGACCGGCTCTCCGTGGACGTCGGACCCGGTGTGACGGGGCTCGTCGGTGCCAACGGAGCCGGCAAGTCCACCTTGATCAAGATCCTGCTGGGTCTGTCCCCCGCCTCCGAGGGCCGAGCCGAAGTGCTCGGACTCGACGTGGCCACCAAGGGCGCCGCCATCCGCGAGCGCGTGGGGTACATGCCGGAGCACGACTGTCTGCCGCCCGACGTCTCGGCCACCGAGTTCGTCGTCCACATGGCGCGCATGTCCGGCCTCCCGCCGACCGCCGCCCGTGAGCGGACCGCGGACACGCTGCGCCATGTCGGCCTGTACGAGGAGCGCTACCGCCCCATCGGCGGCTACTCGACGGGCATGAAGCAGCGCGTCAAGCTCGCGCAGGCCCTCGTCCACGACCCGCAGTTGGTCTTCCTGGACGAGCCGACCAACGGCCTCGACCCGGTCGGCCGTGACGAGATGCTCGGCCTCATCCGCCGTATCCACACGGACTTCGGCATCTCGGTCCTGGTGACCTCGCACCTGCTGGGCGAACTGGAGCGCACCTGCGACCACGTGATCGTGGTCGACGGCGGCAAGCTCCTGCGCTCCAGCTCCACCACGGACTTCACCCAGACCACGACCACCCTGGCGATCGAGGTCACCGACACCGACGAGCACCCGGACGGCACCCGCGCGGTGCGCGACGCGCTCCACGCGCGCGGGGTGGACACCCACGACGGCAGCGGCCTGCCGGGCGCGGGCCATGTCCTGCTCCTGACGGCCACCGGCGAGGAGACGTACGACCTGGTCCGCGACCTGATCGCCGACCTGGGCCTCGGACTGGTGCGCATGGAGCAGCGCAGGCACCACATCTCCGAGGTCTTCACGGACGCGGACACCCAGACCGACAGCGACGCAGAGCGGAAGGAGGCCGTAGGCCATGGCAATTGACCAGCCCCTGGTCCCCCAGCCGGGCGACCAGACCCGCATCCACAACATCGGCTACCGCAACTACGACGGCCCGCGCCTCGGCCGCGCCTACGCCCGCCGCTCCCTCTACTCGCAGTCCCTGCGCGGCGCCTACGGCCTCGGCCGCTCGGTGAAGTCCAAGGTGCTGCCCATGCTCCTGTTCGTGGTCATGTGCGTGCCCGCGGCCATCATGGTGGCCGTCGCGGTCGCCACGAAGGCCAAGGACCTGCCCGTCGACTACACGCGCTACGCGATCATCATGCAGGCCGTCATCAGCCTCTACGTGGCCTCCCAGGCACCCCAGTCCGTCTCGCGCGACCTGCGCTTCAAGACCGTCCCGCTGTACTTCTCGCGGCCGATCGAAACCGCCGACTACGTAAGGGCCAAGTTCGCCGCCCTCGCCTCGGCCATGTTCGTGCTGACCGCCGCCCCGCTGATCGTGCTCTACGTAGGAGCCCTGCTCGCCAAGCTGGACTTCGCCGACCAGACCAAGGGCTTCGCCCAGGGACTCGTCTCCGTGACCCTTCTCTCCCTGCTCTTCGCCGGCATCGGCCTGGTGATCGCGTCGGTCACCCCGCGCCGCGGCTTCGGCATCGCGGCCGTCATCGCCGTACTGACCATCTCCTACGGCGCCGTCTCCACCCTCCAGGCGATCGCCGACGCGCAGAACGCCACGGACGCCATCCCCTGGATCGGCCTCTTCTCGCCCGTCACCCTCATCGACGGTCTGCAGTCGGCCTTCCTGGGCGCCACTTCGGCGTTCCCCGGAGGCGTCGGCCCCAGCCACGGACAGGGCGTCGTCTACGTCCTCGCCGTCCTGGGCCTCATCGCCGCGACCTACGGCCTCCTGATCCGCCGCTACCGGAAGGTGGGCCTGTGACCACGCTCTCCATCGACCACGTCTCCCGCTGGTTCGGCAACGTGGTCGCCGTCAACGACATCACCATGAACGTCGGTCCCGGCGTCACCGGACTGCTCGGCCCCAACGGCGCCGGAAAGTCCACCCTCATCAACATGATGGGCGGCTTCCTCGCCCCCTCCACCGGCACCGTCACCCTCGACGGCCAGCAGGTGTGGCGCAACGAGCAGATCTACAAGCACATCGGCATCGTCCCCGAGCGCGAGGGCATGTACGACTTCCTCACGGGACGCGAATTCGTCGTCGCCAACGCCGAGTTGCACGGCCTGGGCGCCAAGGCCGCCCAGAAGGCGCTGGCCACGGTCGAGATGGAGTACGCGCAGGACCGCAAGATCTCCACGTACTCCAAGGGCATGCGCCAGCGCGTGAAGATGGCCAGCGCCCTGGTCCACGACCCCTCGCTGCTCCTGCTCGACGAGCCGTTCAACGGCATGGACCCGCGCCAGCGCATGCAACTCATGGAGTTGCTGCGGCGGATGGGCGACGAGGGCCGCACGGTGCTGTTCTCGTCCCACATCCTCGAAGAGGTCGAACAGCTCGCCTGGCACATCGAGGTCGTCGTCGCCGGACGGCACGCGGCCAGTGGCGACTTCCGCAAGATCCGCCGCCTGATGACCGACCGTCCGCACCGCTACCTGGTCCGCTCCAGCGACGACCGCGCCCTCGCGGCCGCGCTGATCGCCGACCCGTCGACCTCCGGCATCGAGGTCGACCTGGCCGAGGGCGCGCTGCGTATCCAGGCCGTCGACTTCGCCCGGTTCACCGCCCTGCTGCCCCGGGTGGCCAGGGACCACGGCATCCGGCTGCTCACGGTCTCGCCGTCCGACGAGTCGCTCGAATCCGTCTTCTCGTATCTCGTCGCGGCGTAGGAGGCCAAGAGATGTACGACCCCACAGTCGCCCGACTCACCTACCGGGCCCTGCTCGGCCGGCGCCGGGCCCTCATCCTGGGCGCCCTGCCCGCCCTGCTGATCCTGATCGCCGTAGTGGTGCGCGGCCTCACCGGCGCCGACGACCAGACCGCGGTGGACGTCCTGGGCGGCCTCGGCCTCGCCACGATGGTGCCGATCATCGGTGTCATCGCGGGCACGGGCGCGATCGGACCGGAGATCGACGACGGCTCGGTGGTGTACTTGCTGTCCAAGCCGCTGAAGCGGCCGACGATCATCTTCACCAAGCTGATCGTGGCGATCGCCGTCACCATGGTGTTCTCCGCGGTGCCCATGCTGATCGCCGGCCTCATCCTCAACGGCAACGGCCAACAGATCGCCGTCGCCTACACGGTGGCCGCCCTGGTCGCCTCCATCGCCTACGCGGCGCTCTTCCTGCTGCTCGGCACGGTCTCCCGGCACGCCGTGGTCTTCGGACTCGTCTACGCCCTCGTCTGGGAGGCCCTGTTCGGCTCCCTGGTCGCCGGTGCCCGCACGCTCAGCGTCCAGCAGTGGTCCCTGGCCGTCGCCCACAAGGTGTCCGGCGGCGACCTGGTGACCTCGGACGTCGGGCTGACCACGGCGACGGTGTTCCTGGTCGCGGTCACCGCGGGAGCCACCTGGTTCGCCGGACAGAAGCTGCGCTCGCTGACGCTCGCCGGCGAGGAATGACAGGTCCTGATCTTGACGGGGACTTCATCTCTGTCCGGGCACACTGGACAAACGGGGACGCACGGCTAGGAGGACGGGGATGGCTGGAGAGGCAACGGACGGCGCCGGTCAGGCGGAGCCTGGGGACGGCTGGGACCAACAACTGGTCCTGGACGACGAGTTCATACGCTCCGCCGAGACGGCCGAGCCGTCCGCCCGCGCCCGCATGCTCGCGGCCCGCTGGCGCGCCGAGTCGCCCGAGCCACAGCCCTGGCGCTCCGACGAGCCGCCCGCCGGCTGGTTCTTCAGCAAGGCGCGTCGGCGCAGGTGGCGCCTCCGTTAGCCGCCGTACGGCCGCCCTTTTATTCGGTGGCGCCCAACTCGGCGTACAGGCACAGTTGTTGTGTCGACGCCGGAGCAGCCGGCGCCACTGACTGGGAGAGGAGCTGGGCGATGTCGATGCACGACAGGACGTCCAACTCCCTTCAGGGCAGCCCGAGGCGGTCTCCGGAGTAGTTACCCCTCCGTCGAGTCGCCCATCACGGGGAGCTGCCCGGGGCGGCCGCTTCGAGCACGCGACGCGCTGCGGACGCGTGGGCCGCCTTCCCTGTTGCCCCCATCGCAGGGGGCAGTCGAGCTGGGGCGGTTGCCTAGATCTACGCGAGCAACCGCTCCAGCACCACCGCGATGCCGTCGTCCTCGTTCGAGGACGTCACCTCGTCGGCCACCGCCTTGAGTTCCTCGTGCGCGTTGGCCATCGCCACACCGCGGGACGCCCACGCGAACATCGCGATGTCGTTGGGCATGTCGCCGAAGGCGATCGTCTCGGCGGCCTTCAGGCCCAGGCGGCGGGCCGCGAGGGAGAGACCGGTCGCCTTGGACAGGCCGAGCGGAAGCAGTTCGACGATGCCCGCGCCGGCCATCGCGACCGAGACGAAGCCGCCCGCGGCCAGCAGCGCCGCCTCGGCGAGTTCGTCGTCCGTGAGGGTCGGGTGCTGGATGTAGATCTTGTTCAGTGGGGCGGCCCACAGCTCGGACACGTCCGAGAGCGGGGTCGAGGGCAGCGAGCCGGTGACCGCGTATCCGTCGCCGACCAGCACCTCGCCCTCCAGGCCGTCCCGGCTCGCCGCGAGGTACAGCGGGCCGATCTCCGCCTCGATCTTGGCGAGCGCCACACCGGCCAGCTGACGGCCCAGGGTGACCGAGGTCAGCAGGCGGTGCTCCCCGGCGTCGTAGACCTGGGCGCCCTGGCCGCAGACCGCGAGGCCGTCGTAGCCGAGGTCGTCGAGGATGTGCCGGGTCCAGGGGACCGCGCGGCCCGTCACGACGATATGGGCCGCGCCCGCCGCGGTGGCCGCGGCGAGAGCGTCCCGGGTACGCCCGGAGATCGACTCGTCGGACCGCAGAAGCGTTCCGTCGAGGTCGGTCGCGATGAGCCTGTAGGGGAAGCCGGCGCTCACTTGGCGACCGGCTCCAGGACCTCACGGCCGCCCAGGTACGGACGCAGCACCTCGGGCACCCGCACGGAACCATCGGCGAGCTGGTGGTTCTCCAGGATCGCCACGATCGTGCGCGGTACGGCGCACAGCGTGCCGTTGAGTGTGGCCAGCGGCTGCACCTTCTTGCCATCGCGCAGCCGCACGGACAGCCGCCGCGCCTGGAAGCTGTCGCAGTTGGAGGCCGAGGTCAGCTCGCGGTACTTGCCCTGCGTCGGGATCCACGCCTCGCAGTCGAACTTGCGGGACGCCGACGAGCCCAGGTCGCCCGAGGCCACGTCGATGACCTGGAAGGGCAGTTCGAGGCCGGTCAGCCACTGCTTCTCCCAGTCCAGGAGCCGCCGGTGCTCGTTCTCCGCGTCCTCGGGGAGGACGTAGGAGAACATCTCGACCTTGTCGAACTGGTGCACGCGGAAGATGCCCCGCGTGTCCTTGCCGTAGGTGCCGGCCTCGCGGCGGAAGCACGGGGAGAAGCCCGCGTAGCGCAGCGGCAGCTTGTCGGCGTCGAGGATCTCGTCCATGTGGTAGGCCGCGAGGGGGACCTCGGAGGTGCCGACCAGGTAGTAGTCGTCCTTCTCCAAGTGGTACACGTTCTCCGCGGCCTGGCCGAGGAAGCCGGTGCCCTCCATGGCGCGCGGGCGGACCAGCGCGGGCGTCAGCATCGGGATGAACCCGGCCTCGGTGGCCTGCGCGATCGCCGCGTTGACCAGCGCCAGCTCCAGGAGGGCGCCGATGCCGGTGAGGTAGTAGAAGCGCGAGCCGGACACCTTGGCGCCGCGCTCGACGTCGATGGCGCCCAGCGCCTCGCCGAGCTCCAGGTGGTCCTTGGGCTCGAACCCCTCGGCGGCGAAGTCGCGGATCGTGCCGTGCGTCTCCAGGACGACGAAGTCCTCCTCGCCGCCCACGGGCACGTCGGGGTGCACGAGGTTGCCGAGCTGGAGCGCGAGGCGCTTGGTCTCCTCGTCCGCCTCGTGCTGCTCGGCGTCGGCCGCCTTGACGTCGGCGGCGAGCTGGCCGGCCTTCTTGAGCAGCTCGGCCTTCTCGTCCGCGGAGGCCTTGGGGATGAGCTTGCCGAGCGACTTCTGCTCGGTGCGCAGCTCGTCGAAGCGGACGCCGGACGACCTGCGCCGCTCGTCGGCGGACAGGAGAGCGTCGACGAGCGCGACGTCCTCTCCACGGGCGCGCTGGGACGCGCGCACACGGTCGGGGTCCTCACGGAGCAGGCGAAGGTCAATCACGCGGACCAGGCTACCGGTGCCGGGTTCCGGCTCACGACTCAGCATTCCGAACTGCGGCTTACATCCAGTTATGGGGTAATTGCGAAGAGTGTTGAAACATGTCGGAGCGAGTCAATAAAAGGACGCCTCACTCCCTGGAAGGGGGCAGGCGTGAGGCGGCCTGTTGACTCGAATCCCTTGTGGAGAACGGGACTTGGGCTCGCGGTTGTCCACAGGAATCCACATCCCGGAAGAGTTATCCACAGGCTGTGTGGAAGATCTGTGGATGCCGGAAGTGATCATTCCGAAAGGGGCTCACGGGTCGAGGAATTCCCGACCCAAACGTCCCTCACACCCACTTTCGGGTGGAATTGCGTCGCTCCATAGGATTGCTCGAAGGAAACGGGTGGACGAAGAGTGACCTACGCGTCGATGGACGTGATCATGGGCTGTAGGGCGATTTGTCGACTGCATCGCCCGTCGGTGTCGACTTGTCCCCAGGTCGAGAAGCTGGCCTGTGGATAACTTCTGTGGATAACGAAGATACGCAGGTACTACCGGTCAGAAACGGCCGTCCTGGCAGTGCGCGACCCAGTCGGCCGCCGCCAGGAACTCCTCGTCCGAGGTCCCCGGGAACAGCGGCCGCACCCCGTCCACACCGACGTCCGCGCGCGGGTACGAACCGAGGAAGCGCACCTGCAGACAGATCCGCTTGAGCCCCGTCAGGGCCTCGGCGACCCGGCGGTCGGAGATGTGTCCCTCGGCGTCGATGCAGAAGCAGTAGTTGCCGATGCCGGCGCCGGTCGGACGGGACTGGAGCAGCATGAGGTTGATGCCCCGGGTGGCGAACTCGCCGAGCAGGTCGCGCAGACCGCCGGGGTGGTCGTCGCGCTGCCAGATCACGACGGACGTCTTGTCGGCGCCGGTCGGGGCCGCCGGACGGGCGGGCCTGCCCACCAGCACGAACCGCGTCTGGGCGTTCTCCGCGTCGTGGATCTCGGTCTCCAGGGCCTCGAGACCGTACCGGGCGGCGGCGAACTCACCGGCGAAGGCGGCGTCGTAGCGACCCTCCTGCACCAGCCGGGCGGCGTCCGCGTTCGAGGCGGCCGACTCCCACAGGGCCTCCGGGAGGTTCGCCTTCATCCAGTTGCGGACCTGCGGCTGGGCGGCGGGGTGGGCGGAGACCGTCTTGATGTCGGAGATCTTCGTGCCGGGCCTGACCAGCAGGGCGAAGGTGATCGACAGCAGCACCTCGCGGTAGATCATCAGCGGCGCGCCCGCGACCAGCTCGTCCAGGGTGGTGGTGATACCGCCCTCGACGGAGTTCTCGATCGGCACGAACGCGGCCTCGGCCTCACCGGTGCGCACCGCGTCCAGGGCGGACTGCACCGACACGTACGGGATCAGCTCCCGGGTCGCGGTCTCGGGAAGCGTGCGCAGGGCGACTTCGGTGAAGGTGCCCTCAGGGCCGAGATACGCGTAGCTGGCTGGCATGACCTCACCCTAATGGGCCTTGCGAAACCCGGTACACGCTTCCTCGCCCACCACCCCATAGTGCGACGGGCTCACGCCTCCAGCAGCCGCTGCCCCACGTACTCGCCCTTCGCCGCCCCGCCCGGTACCGCGAACAGGCCGCTCGCCTCGTGCCGGATGTACGTCGACAGGGCGTCGCCGCGATCGAGTTTCCGCTGCACGGTGACGAAGCCGCGCAAGGGGTCGGCCTGCCAGCAGACGAAGAGGAGCCCGGCGTCCGGGGTGCCGTCGGCCGCGATGCCGTCGTGGTACGAGAACGGGCGCCGGAGCATCGCCGCGCCACCGTTCTGGTCGGGGCGGGCGATCCGGGCGTGCGCGTTGATGGGGACGACCAGGGCGCCCTTCGCGTCGGTCTTCTCCAGGTCCATCGCGGTCGTCTCACCGCCCCCGGACAGCGCGGCCCCATTGGACTTGCGGCGCCCGATGACGTTCTCCTGGGCGCCGAGCGAGAGCTTCTCCCAGTCGTCGAGGAGCATCCGGATACGGCGTACGACCGCGTAGGAACCGTTCGCCATCCACGCCGGGTCGGTCGAGCCGGACGTCGGCACGAAGATCCGCTTGTCGAAGTCGGACTCGGTCGGCTTGGGGTTGCGGGTGCCATCGAGCTGGCCCATCAGGTTGCGGGCCGTCATGGTGCGCGTCGTCGCGCCCGGTGTCCGGTTGAAGCCGTTCATCTGCCAGCGGACCTTGGCCGCGCTGCCCGCGTCCTTCTGGATCGCGCGCAGGGCGTGGAAGGCGACCAGCGCGTCGTTGGCGCCGATCTGCACCCACAGGTCGCCGTTGCTGCGCGACTTGTCGAGGTGGTCGGAGGAGAAGTCGGGGAGCGGGTCGAGGGAGGCGGGGCGCTGCTTCTCCAGGCCGGTACGGGAGAAGAAGCTGTTGCCGAAGCCGAAGGTGATCGTCAGCGACGAAGGTCCCGCGTCCAGGGCGACATCCGTGTCGTCCTGTGCCGCCGGTTCACCCGCCATCAGCCGCTCGGCCGTCGTCGACCAGCGGCGCAGCAGAGCCGCCGCCTCCTTTCGGCCCGCGCCCGCCGCCAGGTCGAAGGCGACGAGATGGCCGCGGGCCTGGAGGCCCTCCGTGATCCCGGGCTGATGTTTCCCGTGAAACATTGCCATGTCCGCGCCCAGGGAAGTGAGCGGTGTGGCCCCGGCGGGGGCGGCCGCATAGCCCACGGCTCCGCCTGCCGCACCGAGCACGAGCCCGGTGGCACCGGCCGTACCGAGGAGCCGTCGGCGGGAAACGCCCTCCCCTGGGGAGGCGTTTTCGGAAACGGCCTCCCCAGGAGAGGCCCCAAGAGGTGCTTCTACGATGCGGGCCTCGGGAATGGACTGGTCAGGCATGGCGTGGTTCAGCCGATCTGCGCGTTCTTGTCGACGGTCGTCTGGTCGATGTCGGAGGTCCGCACGGTCACCGAGATCTTCCATTGGCCCGCCATGGGGATCTGGATTCCGTTCGCGGCCCAGTGCCCGGTGGTGATGCGGTCGGGCGTCACGGGCAGCGGGCCGATGTTCTTGGCGGCGAGAGTGAAGGCGACCTTCACCTCGGGGACGTCGAAGGCCCGGCCGTTGGGGCGCTGCACATAGACGTGCATCTCGTTGCCGCCCACCCGCGCGGGGTCGAGGTCGACCCGTATGACGCCCTTGCCGTCCGTGCCTCCGGTGTCGAAGGACATGTCCAGGGTCAGTGCGCCGGAGGACGAGGTGGCGGCGGACGAGGAGGAAGCCTTGACCGCCTTGGCGTCCTCCTCCGTGCGGCCGGGTTCGGTGGCCGTCAGGGCCGTGGTGACGGCGAGGACGACGACGGCGACGGCGGCCTCGGCGAGGACCGAGCGGCGCAGCCCGAAGAGGTTCGGATCGGAGTCCCGCAGCCGCTTCTGCCGGGCGGTGTCCACGGCGGCCTGCTGGCGGGCGAGTTGGGCGGCGCGCTTGGAGTCACCGGTCGCGGTCGACCCGGCGGACGCCTTGGCGCTGGAGTCGACGGCCGCGGCGGACGCCGTGACGTGCTCCTTCTCCTGCTCGCGCTCCTCGGCCTGCTCGGAGTCCCCGGCTTCCTCTTCCGCTACGGCCGTCTCGGCGGTGTCCGCGAGCCGTCCGGTCCAGCGGCGGGAGATCGAGGCGATGCCGACGAGCAACGCCACGAGGGCGATCTTCACGAGCAGCAGTTGGCCGTAGCCGGTGTCCGTGAACGCCGACCAGGAGCCGAGCTGGCGCCAGGACTGGTAGACGCCGGTCGCGACCAGCGCGACGACGCTGCCGAAGGCGACGCGCGAGAAGCGCTGTACGGCCACCCGTCCGACGGGGTTGTCGGAGGGGGCCCGGTAGAGGGCCACGAGCAGGGCGGCGAGGCCGCCGAGCCAGGTCGCTACGGCCAGCAGGTGGAGGACGTCGACGGGCATCGCGATGCCGGGCTGGAGCCCGGTCGAGGCGTGTTCGGCCAGGGCCCAGCTCGCGGCGAGTCCGGCGGCCACCACCCCGCCGCCGATGGCGAGTCCGAAGGTCAGGTCCCGCTTCTCCTCGTCCTCGCGCTTGTCGTACGCCCCGAACAGGACGGCGATGAACAGCGCGGCGGCGGCGAGCAGCAGCAGCCGGGAGACGAGCGCGGCGCCCGTCTTGGTCTGGAGGACCTGGCCGAGGAGGTTCAGGTCGAAGATGTCGCCGAACTTCCCGGTGGTCGTGTACGAGCCGCGGATGAGCAGCAGCCAGAGCGTGGCAGCGGTCAACGAGACCCAGCCGGAGACCACCAGCCGCTGGAGGGCGCGCACCCCGGCGCCCCGCTGCCAGCAGGCCAGGACGAAGGCGGCGGCGCCCACCATCACGATGAAGCCGGCGTACGACATGTAGCGCCCGAAGCCGTACAGCCCGCCGACGAGCCCGCCGCCCACCTCCTGGTCGGTCGACGCGGAGACGGTGGTCTTCGAGGGGGCGCCGATCGAGAAGGTGAAGGCGCCGCCGACGGGATGGCTGTCCGCGGACACGACCTGCCAGGCCACCGTGTAGGTGCCGTCGGGCAGCCCGCTGCGGACCTGGACGGCGTATGTCGTCCCGCTGATGTTGGACGGTTTGCCGACGTCGACGCGTTTGCCCTTGGGGTTGAGCACGCGCAGCGAGTCGTCGTTCGTGGCGACCTTCTCGGAGAAGGTGAGCGAGACCTGCGTGGGAGCCTTGTCGACCACCACCCCCGAGGAGGGGTCGCTGCCGGTCAGGGCGGCGTGGGCGGAGGCCGTCCCGGCACCCGCGAACAGCATGCCGGTGACGGCCAGGAACAGCAGCACCAGATTGCGGACTCTGGGGGTGATGGTCGTCTTCAAGGTGGGGTCCCTCCCTCAGTGCCCGGTCGTGGGGTTGTACGTGGCCGACTTGACGGGCATCTCAACCGTGAGAGGGCCGGACTTGGCAAAGTGCAGCTTCACGGTCACGTTGTCGCCCTGCTTGAGCGTGTGCTTCAGCTTGTCGAACATCAGGTGGTTGCCCCCGCTCTTGAACACGAGTTGACCGTGCGCGGGCACATCGAGGGACTTCACCTGCTCCATCGCCTGACCGACCGTCTCGTGCACGGAGACCGGGCCGGCGTCGCTGGTGACGGAGGTCAACTCGTCCTTCGCGCCGCCCTTGTTGGCGATGTCCAGGAAGCCCGCCGCCATGTCCGAGACCGGCTGGGGTATATAGGCGGAGCCGACGGAGAGCTGGGCCTTCGCGTCGTCCGAGCCGCCGCAGCCGGCGAGGACCAGCGCTCCGCTCAGCACCGCGACCGGCACGGCGAACGGCCTCACGGTGTCTCCCCCTTGATGATCTTGGGGAGATCCTTGGTGTAGTCGTCGACGGTGGTGTCCTGGCCGTAGAGGAGATAGCCGCCGTTGGTCTTGGGGGAGAACGCGACGACCTGGGTGCCGTGGACGGAGACGAGCTTGCCGTTCTTGTCCTTGGAGGTCGGCTCGATGGAGATGCCCAGGGAGCGGGCGCCGGCCTGGATGGTGGCGAAGGAGCCGGTCAGACCGACGAACTGGGTGTCGATGCCCTTGAGCCACTTGCCGAGTTCGGTCGGGGTGTCCCGGGCCGGGTCGGTGGTGACGAACACGACCAGCAGCTTGTCCTGCTCGGCCTTGGGCAGTGCCTTCTTGGCGACCGCGATGTTGTTCATCGTCAGCGGGCAGATGTCGGGGCAGTGGGTGTAGCCGAAGTAGATCAGCGTCGGCCGGCCCTTGGTCTCCGCCCGGAAGTCGTACTTCTTGCCGTGCGTGTCCGTGAGGACCAGGTCCGGCTTCTCGAACGGGGTGTCGAGCACGGTGGCGGCCTGCGTCGCGGTGTCCTCGGAGACCACGGCGACAGGGCTCTTGCCGTCGTCGCCGCTGCCGCAGGCGGAGAGCGTCAGAGTGGCGGCGGCGAGCAGCGCGGCGGCCGCGAACGTCTTCTTGCGCATAGGAAAAATGTCCCAGTTGTGAGAGCTCCGGCGCGCACCGGGGTCGTACGCAAGAGTCGCACGGACCCCTGTGCGCGCCATGGGCGGACGGGCCTCAGACGGTCGTACGCCGACGACCGGCGAGAACGCCGTACGCCACGCCCGCCGCGCCGACGACGATGCCGACCACGCCGAGGACGCGGGCGGTGGTGTCGGAGGAGCCGGCGTCGGACGTGGTGTCGGCGGCGGTGTTCTCGGTCTTCTCGGAGGCGTCCTCGGCGGCCGAGCCGGAGGTGGAGGCGGCGGTGAGTTCGAGCACCGGTGCCGGGTTCTCGGGCTCCTCCGCGCCGTCCTTCTGGACCTCGATCCAGCGCACGACCTCGTTGTTGGAGTACGTCTGGAGCGCCTTGAAGACGAGTTGGTCGGCGTCCGTGGGCAGCATGCCGACGGAGACCGGGAACTTCTGGAAGTAGCCGGGCTCGACGCCCTTGCCGGTCGCGGTCCAGGTGACCTTGGTGACCGCCTCGGTGATCGTCTCGCCGTGCATCTCGGCCGGCTTGGCCAGCTTCGACTTGGTGACCTTGACGGTCCAGCCGCTGATCGGTTCCGGCATCACGGAGGCCAGCGGGTGGTCGGTCGGGAAGGTGACCTCCAGCTTGGTGGTCGAGGCGTTGTCGCGCTCGTTCGGGACCTTGAAGTCGACGACCGCGTAGCCGCCCTTGACGGCCGAGCCCTCCGGCTGCACGGAGACGTGCGCGAAGGCGGGGGAGGACAGGACGACAACGGCCGAGCCGGCGACGGCAGCGGCGGCGGCGATACGAGAAGCCTTCATGGAAAGGAGCACTCCACTTCGAGTTCGAGTGAGTTCCGGTGGTGAAGAGGGGGCGCGTGGTTTCCCGGCTGAAAAACTCGGGCACGCGCGTGTGCCGCACGACGGCGGCCTCTCCACGCACCAGGAAGGAGTGCGGGACGGTGGTCGCGTCGCGTCAGGCGGCGAGGACGTGTGTGGCGGCGGCCGGCGGCCCGCGGCGGATCACCGAGTGCTGGAGTGCGGTGGTGTGCGGCGCGGGCGGGGCGAAGAGGGCGGTACGCCATGGGCGCGGGCCCGCTTCGGGCGCCCCCGGCAGCCCGGCCCGCAGGGCGCGCACCAGGGCGAGCGCCCCGCGCAGGGAGCGTACGAGCGCCCCTTCCGCGACTCCGTGCGCCGACAGTTCCATCAGGCGCCGCAGCGCCAGGTCCCCGTGCCGCAGCAGCCAGCCCGCGGCGAGTGCCGCGAGGACGTGGCCGAGGAGCATGGACAGGGACGGGAACAGCGACATCGAGGAGTCGGCGGAGGTGGACATGGCGTCCGCCGGGTGGTGCATCGACCCCATGCCGCTCATCGAACCCATCGAGCCCGAGGCCGGCAGAAGCCGTGCGTTGGCGAGGATCTGGTGGGCCTGCGCCGGGCTGATCGCCGCCGCGGTGGTTCCGCACAGCAGATGCGCGGCGCGCGCGACGAGCGTGGCCTCGGAGGTCGGGAGGGAGCCGGTCGACACGGTGGTGGCCGTCTGACCGAGCCCGAACAGCGTGTGCAGCACGGCCTGTCCGACCGCGAGCAGCGCCGTGATCCCCGGCAGCGAGCGCTCGCGCCCGGCGAGCGGGGCCACCACCAGGAAGGTGGCGAGGAAGCCCGCGCCCAGTGTCCACAGCGGGACGGTGGCGCAGGAGGCGATCGCATGACCGGCCGCGGCCAGCACGACACAGACCGCGGCGAACACCGCGGCCCGCAGGGCCCGGAGCTCACCGCCGGAGCGCGCCGTACGTGGGTGGGGGGCAGTCATGGCGGGCTCATCATCGCACCGGCCTTATCGCCGCCATACGGCAGGTCCGCAACATCGGGACCGCGCTGTGCCGTAACTCACATAGATCACTCTCCGGCGTGAGCTACCTCCAGATACACCAATTACGTTTGGGACACATCCCCCATATGGGCGGCATCACGTCAACTCCGTGCTTACACAGGGGCACTGGCGGCAATAGGTATCGGTATGTCGAGCCGCGGCCGGGAGGCTGGAGCATGAGCATCTGGTGGTCACTCCATCTGAGGCGCGAGGCCGCGAGCGTTCCGCTGGCCCGGCGACTGCTCCTCGGCACGATGGAGACCGCGGGCGTCGACCCGGACATCTCCTACGACCTCTCCGTCGCCCTCACCGAGGCCTGCGCCAACGCCGTGGAGCACGGCGGCGACACCGCGCACGGCGCCTCCTCGGAGGCGTACCGGGTCACCGCGTATCTCGACGGGGAGAAGTGCCGGATCGAGGTGGCCGACTCGGGCCCCGGCTTCACCCGCACGCAGTCCGTGCGGCCGGCCCCCAGTGAGGCGGAGAACGGCCGGGGTCTGTGCCTCATCCAGGAACTCGCCGACCACGTCCACATCGGCAACAAGCCGGGGGTGGGCGGCGCGGTGGTGAGCTTCGACAAGATCCTCAAGTGGCGCAAGGACGCGCCGTTGATGGCGGTGTGAGGGCGCGTCCGAGGCGGGTGCGTGCTCGCCCGTGACGCGGCGGCAGAATCTGCGGATGGACATTCGACCCGAACAACTGGCCGACGACGTGACACTGCGGCTCGCCGAGCCCGCCGACGCCCCGGCCCTCGCCGCCATCCAGGTCGAAAACAGGGACCGGATGCGGGCCACGGAGCCGTATCGCCCCGACTCCTTCTACACCGTCGAAGGACAGCGCGAGCGCCTGGAGGCGCAGGTGCGGGAGTACACGGCGGGCCGCCTCGTACCCCTGCTCCTCGTGTCCGACGGCCGGATCGCCGGCGCCTTCACCCTCTCTGGCGTCGTCCTCGGCCCCTTCCGCAGCGCCTCCCTCGGCTACTGGATCGCCACCGACCGGCAGGGCCGCGGCCTGGCCACTGCCGGTGTCGAACGGGTGTGCAGGATCGCGCGCGAGAGGGTCGGGCTGCACCGACTGGAGGCAAGCACCCGACTCGACAACCTGGCCTCCCAACGCGTCCTGGCGAAGAACGGCTTCGAGCCGATCGGCATGGCGCCGCGCTATCTGCACATCGACGGGGAGTGGCGGGACCACCGCCTGTTCCAGCGGATCCTGCACGACGACGACCCGAACGCGGCGCACTGAGCGGTCTGGACGCGTTGATCGGGCAACTGGCACCGGCCCCCAGGCGGGGCCTGGCCGACCCGCGCGACGTGGCCGCCCGGCCGACCCGCGTGGCCCATCGCGCCCCGTGCCGCCCCTCGCACGGCGGCGAGGCCAAGACCGGATTCCCGTACGTACGACGGGCCTTGGACACCCTCGCCACGGTCCGTGCGACCGGGGTGAGCGAGATCCAGGCCCGCCTCGACGCCCTGCTCACCGTCATGTGGACCCTCCAGGACACCGACCTCCACCCGCGTGTGGAGCCCTCGCGGAAGTGCGGGGCTCCTAATCGGTCGTCAACTCGCCAGTGCAGGCTGCCCGACAGCCACCGCACGACCGGCGGCCGCCCACCGTGTCGCCGGGCCCATCGCATACGACGCCGCCACCGTGGCCCCGCCCAGCAGTAGCCAGCCGGGGGTGCCCCACTCCAGGAGGAGGGAGGTCAGCACCAAGGGGCCCATCGTCCTGGCCACGGTGACGCCGGTTCCGAAGAAGCTCTGGTACTCGCCCACCCGGCCGGCCGGTGCCAGATCGAAGGAGAGCTGCCAGGAACCCGCCGACTGGCTCATCTCGGCGGCGACCTGGAGCACCGCGCCGACCACCAGCGCGCCCACGGCCACCCACGGCGACGCTCCCGCCGACAGGGCGAAGGCCGCGCAGGCCGCCAGCATCACCCAACCGGACCGCCGCACCGCGCGCGTGGCCGACGCGAGGCCCGTGATCCGGCGGGCCGTCCGTACCTGGAAGACCATCACCGCAGCGGTGTTGAGCACGAACAGCGCCGAGACCAGCCAGGTCGGCGCGTCCGTCCTCCCCCACTGCCTAAAGGGCGTGGGAGGTGCCCCCAGGCGATCCACAGCGGCAGCCCGAGGCTGAGCAGCGGCATCCGGAGCAGCAGCACGGTGTTGAGGAGCGCGACGACGGCATACGGCCGGTCCCGCAGGACACCGATACCGTCTGGCTTCCGCACCCCGGCGGCCCGTACCGACGGCAGCCGCAGCAGCAGCCCCGCGCAGACCAGGAAACTCACCGCGTCCAGCGCGAACACCCCGAGATACGCCGACCGCGTCCCCGCCCGCAGCGCGAGGCCGCCGAGGCCCGCGCCCACCGCGAGCCCCGCGTTCAGCGTCGACTGGAGATGCGCCAGCAGCCCGGTCCGCTCCCCCGCGGACACCAGCCCCGCCAGCAGCGCCTGCCGGGCCGCCGCGAGCCCCGACTGCGCGGACGCGTAGGCACACGCGGCGATCACGAACGGCACGAACCCCCGCACGATGAGGAAGGACGCCACCGCGAGCCCCGTCGCCAGCGCCAGCAGCACCGCCGTACCGCGCGGCCCCCGCCGGTCGGCCAGCCGCCCCAGCGGCACCCCCACCAGCGAACCGACCGCCCACGCGAGCGTGAGCCCGAGGCCCACGCGCGCGGGGGCGAGGCCGACGACGTGGGTGAAGTACAGCGCCGCGGTCACGTAGTAGGCGCCGTCACCGACGGAGTTGGTCAACTGGGCCAGCGCGAGGGTGCGTTGCGGGCCTGGAGACGGGACGAGTGAGTTCGTCATGACTACGACGGTAGGGCGAGGTTGGACCCGTCAGAAGGCCCAATAGGCATCACATTCACTGGTCCAATTTGCCGAGTGACCCGATCCCCTCACGCCCCCTCCAGCACCCGCCCCAACACCTCCAACGCCTCCGGATACACCCGCTCCCGAGGCGTCCCGTACCCCACCACCAGCCCCTGAGGGTGCTCTCCGTCCGCGTGCCAGTGTTCCCCGAGCCGACCGACCGCGAGGCCCTCCTTCTCGGCCCGCGCCAGTACGGCCTCCTCGTCGTCCACCTCCACCAGCGCGTGCAGCCCGGCCGCGATCCCGCGCACGCTTCTGCGCGCCCCGAGCCGGCCGAGGAGTTGGTCGCGGCGGCGCCGGTACCGCAGCCGGCACGCGCGCACGTGACGGTCGTAGGCATGGCTGTCGATCAGTTCCGCGAGCGCCAACTGGCCGATGGTCTCGGTGTGGTGGTCGCTGTGCAGCTTGGCGTCGGCGATCGGGTCGACCAGGTGCGGCGGCAGCACCATCCAGCCGAGCCGCAGCGCGGGCCCGAGCGTCTTGGAGGCGGTGCCCAGGTAGACGACCTGCCCCGGCGCCATCCCCTGGAGCGCGCCCACGGGCTGCCGGTCGTAGCGGAACTCCCCGTCGTAGTCGTCCTCGACGATCAGCCCTCCACGCGCGCGTGCCCAGTCGGTGAGCGCCCGTCTGCGCTCGGGGTGCAGGGTCACGCCGGTCGGGTACTGGTGGGCCGGTGTCACCACCACGGCCACCGCGTCCCCCAACTCCTCGGCGCGGACGCCCCGTTCGTCGACCCGTACGGGCACCACCTGCCCGCCGTTGTGCCGCACCACCTCCCGGTGGAAGGGCAGTCCGGGATCCTCCATGGCCACCCGGGAACCGTCGAGCACACGCGTGAGGAGCGCGAGCCCCTGCACATACCCGGACGTGACCACGATCCGCTCCGGGGGCGCGATCACCCCGCGCGCCCGCCCCAGGTAGCCCGACAGCGCGGTGCGCAGTTCGACACGGCCGCGCGGGTCGCCGTAGTCGTACGCCAGGGAGGGGGCCGTCGCGATGGCCCGGCGCAGCGAGCGCAGCCAGGCCGCCGCCGGGAACGCGCCGACGTCCGGGCTGCCGGGCCGCAGGTCGAAACGGGGTACACGCGTGCGTGCCGCCGCGCCCGGTGCCTCCGCGTCGACCGAGGGCAGCAGGGCGACCTGGGTGCCGGAGCCCTGGCGCGCGGTCAGATAGCCCTCGGCGACGAGCTGGTCGTAGGCGGCCTTCGCGGTGCCCCGGGAGACGCCGAGTTCGGTCGCGAGGCGGCGGGTGGCCGGGAGGCGGGTCCCGGGGGCCAGCCGGCCGTCGCGTACGGCGTCCCGCAGCGCGCGTTCGAGACCGACCCGGCGGCCGCCCTCGGGGTCGGGTTCCAGGTGCAGGTCGACCCCGACGCCGGACCAGAAGTCGTTCACGAAAAAGCCCTCCCCCTAGGCATACGACTTGGCATATGACAGCCGTGCGACCGGCGCCGACCGGCACACGAATGGCCGGGCACCGCACGTGTGCCCGGCCATCAGTCTTGTATCAGCTCCGTCAGCCCTTGAGGGACGCCATCCATGCCTCGACCTCGTCGGACCGCCTGGGCAGGCCGTCGGACAGGTTCCGGTTGCCGTCCTCGGTGACGAGGATGTCGTCCTCGATGCGGACGCCGATACCGCGGTACTCCTCGGGGACGGTCAGGTCGTCGGCCTGGAAGTAGAGGCCGGGCTCCACCGTGAGGACCATGCCGGGCTCCAGGGTGCCCTCGACGTACGTCTCGGTCCGCGCGGCGGCGCAGTCGTGGACGTCCATGCCGAGCATGTGGCCGGTGCCGTGCAGCGTCCAGCGGCGCTGGAGGCCCAACTCCAGGACGCGCTCCACAGGGCCCTCGACAAGGCCCCACTCGACGACCTTCTCGGCCAGCACGCGCTGCGCCGCGTCGTGGAAGTCGCGGTACTTGCCGCCAGGCCGCACCGCCGCGATACCGGCCTCCTGGGCCTCGTACACGGCGTCGTAGATCTGCTTCTGGAGCTCGCTGAAGCGGCCGTTCACCGGCAGCGTGCGGGTGACGTCGGCGGTGTACAGGGTGTGCGTCTCGACGCCCGCGTCCAGGAGGAGCAGGTCGCCGGAGCGGACCGGGCCGTCGTTGCGCACCCAGTGCAGGTTGGTGGCGTGCGGGCCGGCGGCGCAGATCGAGCCGTAGCCGATGTCGTTGCCCTCGACGCGCGCGCGGAGGAAGAACGTGCCCTCGATGTAGCGCTCGCTGGTCGCCTCGGCCTTGTCGAGGACGCGGACGACGTCCTCGAAGCCGCGGACCGTGGAGTCGACGGCCTTCTGGAGCTCGCCGATCTCGAACTCGTCCTTGACCAGGCGTGCTTCGGAGAGGAAGACCCGCAGTTCCTCGTCGCGCTCGGCGGTGACCTTGTCGGTCAGGGCCGCCTCGATGCCGGCGTCGTAGCCACGCACGACCCGGACCGGACCGGTGGCCTCGCGCAGCGCGTCGGGCAGTTCGCGGACGTCGGATGCGGGGATGCCGTGGAGCTGCTCGGCCTCGGCGAGGGAGTGGCGGCGGCCGACCCACAGCTCGCCCTGGCCGGAGAGCCAGAACTCGCCGTTCTCGCGGTCGGAGCGCGGCAGGAGGTAGATCGTCGCCTTGTGGCCGTCGGTCGTGGGCTCCAGGACGAGGACGCCGTCCTCGGTGAGGTTGCCCGTCAGATACGCGTACTCGACCGAGGCCCGGAAGGGGTACTCGGTGTCGTTCGAGCGGGTCTTCAGGTTGCCCGCGGGGATCACCAGGCGCTCGCCCGGGAAGCGCGCGGAGAGCGCGGTGCGGCGGCGGGCGGTGTGCGCGGCCTGCTCGACCGGCTGCAGGTCGTGCAGCTCCGTGTCGGCCCAGCCGGACTTCATGCTCTCGGCCAACTCGTCGGACACGCCCGGGTACAGGCCGTTCTTCCGCTTCTTGATCGGCTCTTCAGGCTCGGTTTCCGGGGTCTCCGGGTTGAGCTCGTCGGCCACGGTCATCCTCCTAGATACGGCACTGGACCCCGTCCATCGTACGGTCGTACGGAAGGGGGTCCAGGGCCGTATGGCCTGTTACACGTGGCGTCCGGGCGACTACTCGAAACGGCATGCCAGGAGGACGACGTCCTCGTCGCTGTCGGCCGTGTCGAGGCCGTCCGGCAGCACGGTGCGCAGCACATGGTCGGCGATCGCGGCCGGGTCCTCGCGCAGCGCCTTGGGGACGCTCGCCGCCGCCGAGTGCAGGCGGGCGAAGGCGCGGTCCATGGGGTCGCCGGTGCGGTGGAGCAGCCCGTCGGTGTAGAGCAGAACCGTCTCGCCCGCCTCAGCCTCCAGCTCCACGCTCGGCGCCTCCCAGCAGGCGAGCATGCCGAGCGGCGCGGACACGGAGGTCTCCACGAACTCCGTGCGCCGCTCGCCGACCAGGAGCGGCGGGCTGTGGCCTGCGCCGGCCAGGGTGATCTTGCGCAGCGCGGGCTCGCAGTAGGCGAACAGGGCGGTGGCCGAGCGGGCGGGCTCGGTGAGCCTGAGGAGCAGTTCGAGGTCGGACAGGACCGCGACCGGGTCCTCGCCCTCCATCACCGCGTACGCCCGCAGGGACGCGCGCAGTCGGCCCATCGCGGCGATCGCGCTCGGCCCGGAACCGGTCACCGAGCCGACGGCGAGGCCGAGCGCGGCATCGGGCAGCGGCAGCGCGTCGTACCAGTCGCCGCCGCCGCGCGGACCCGTGCGGTGCAGCGCGGCGAGCTGCACACCGGCCACGCGGGGGAGCCGGGACGGCAGCAGCTCCTCGGCGATGGTCGCCACGCACGCGCGCGTGCGCTCGACTTCGAGCAGCCGGGCCAGGTGCTCGGTGGCGTAGCGGACGTACAGGCCGGCGAGATGGCGCTGCCGCTCGGCGGGCTCGGCGGGCTCGTCGTACAGCCACACGGCGGCGCCCAGCCGCCCGGCCGCGTCGGTCGCCAGGGGCAGCGTGTAACTGGCCGCGTAACCCAGGCGTACGGCGACCTCGCGGTGGCGCGGGTCGAGGGCGTCCTCGGCGAACAGGTCGGGGTGGACGATCTCGCCGCCCCCCGGTGTGCCGACCGGGCTGTCGAGAAGTTCGCCGTAGGACATCGCCCCGCGCGGGACGGTCTCCATGTGGCCGAGGTCGGAGCGGGCGAGGCCCAGGCCGATGGTGGTGTGGGGGCCGAGTCCGTCGCCGGGTTCCAGGACGACGAGTCCGCGCCGGGCGCCCACCAAGGCGGCTCCGGCGCGCAGCAGCTCCTGGAGCGCCCCGTCGAGTGCGTCCGTGCGTGCCAGCCGCTCCGTGAGTTCATGGAGGGTCGTGAGGTCGGAGACCCAGCCGGCGAGACGGTCCTGGAGCAGGGCGCTTGGCGCGTTCTGGGCGGTATCCGGCGGGTTCTGGACGTTCGAGGAGGGGGCCGGAGGGGTACCGGTGGCGGCTGGCGCGGGCGCGACAGTGTGTGCGGGCGAGGGAACCGTTGAATCGATTCCAGCCACTTTCGGAGGGTGAGGGGCGTTCATGGCGTCCGGCTTTCCGACCGGTGCGTTTTGCTCAAAAGCATCGCAAACCCCCATGTCATTCTGCGCCGCTGGCAGTGTCTCCACATGTACACGCACTCGTGAGGGGATGTCCAGCATTGTCCTGCTGGGATTCCTGGTGTCCATGGGTTGCGCGGGGGCATTTCGCTCTCCCCTTGCGGATTGGCAAAGTTGGCTTAAAACTGCTTCAGGGGACGGCCTATTGCGGTCGACTGGGCTTGCTCGACGGAGCGTCACAGCGGTCGTGATGGGTACGTACTCGGAGAAGGCCAGGGGTGGCTGGGGGCCACCCGGAACCTGGTGAGGAACCCGGGCGTCTTAACCACCGACGATCGTGCCCCATCCTCCCGTGGCGGAGGCGGAGAGAAATACGCGGGACGGCAAACGCCAGACTTCGCCACCCCCACGCCACGCCCACGCTTTTCATGCACGCACGGGTTCCCCTTGCCGAAGGCAGGGGTGTGATGCGCCAACAGGTACGCACAGTGCAGTGATCGACACATGGTGTGAACTGGTCCTCGGTGTTGCCAGCGGTGCAACGGAAAGGAACGAGCGCTCATGCGCGAGATCCTCGGAAAGCGACGCAGGCTCCTGTTCAGGCGAGACAGCAGGAGGTCTGAGATGCTCGGCGCGGCCCTGACCTTCGCGACAGATTGGCGATGGCCCGTCCTCCCGGGCGTGGCACCGGATCCCCAGGGACGTGCCCGCTGCGGCTGCCCGGACCCGGAGTGCACGGTGCCCGGCGCACACCCCTTCGACCCCGGCCTCCTCGCGGCCACCACCGACGCCCGCATGGTGCGCTGGTGGTGGGGCAACCGACCCACCGCCCCGATCGTCCTCGCCACCGGCGACAAGGCTCCCTGCGCGGTCAGCCTGCCCGCCCCCGCGGCCGCCCGGGCCCTCGCCGCGCTCGACCGCCAGGGCATGCGCCTCGGCCCGGTCGTCGCCGCGCCGACCCGCTGGTCGCTGCTCGTCAAGCCGTACTCCATGGAGCAGCTGGGCGAGCTGCTCTACGCCAAGGACCACGTCCCCGGCTCCCTCCGCTTCCACGGCGAGGGCGGCTATCTCGCCCTGCCGCCCTCCGAGACCGGCCAGGGCCGGATCCGCTGGGAGCGTGCCCCCCTGCCCGGCTCCTCCTCGCCCTGGGTCCCCGATGTCGAGGCCGTGGTGGACGCCGTGGTCGAGGCCCTCACTCGTACGGGTGTGAGCGCACCCGAGTTGTAGGGGTGTCGGGCGCGCGCGGAACGTGACGCCCGTCGTCGGTCGTTATCTTCCGCTGTATGAACCTCCGTCTGCTCGCCCTCGCGGGCGTCGCGGTGTGCGCGGTCGCGCTGCCGCTGGCCGTGGCGTCCGCAGGGCCCGTTCGCGACGAGGGCCACGCAGTCGTACGTTCCCTCTCGCACACCTCTTCCGGCGACTCCTCGCGCGCTTCCTCCGGAGTCCCTTCCGGCAACGACGACAAGGTGCCGTCCGCCGCCCCCGCGCCCACCCGCTCCCCGCTGACGCTCGGACTGGGGCTGGCCACCGCCGCCCGCTGCGGACCGGGGCTCTCCTCCCCCGACGGCATCGAGGCGCAGACCTGTGTCATGACGCAGGGTGAGGAGACCTGGGCGCGCACCTACTACCGCAACACGACCGGAGACGACCTGGATTCGGTGCTGAGCCTCATGGGTCCGGAGGACCGCACCGTGCAGATGCACTGCGCGGTGGAGGCCGAGGACGAGCCCGCGCTGTGCGAGACACCCCGGGAGCGGACACAGGGAGATCTGGCGTCCTACACGGCCGTCGCGGAGTTCGCCGGACAGGGCGGGCGCGGACCGCTGCTGCTGCGCTCGGGGAGCAACTCCTCGGCGCCTACGGCGAGTTGACGGAGCCTGTCGTTCCGTACATGCGGGCCGGGCATGAAAAGACCCGGTTGCTGGCGACGGGGGATGCACCAGCAACCGGGCTACTCGAACGGTAACAAGAGATCGGCGGTTCGCAAATTCGATCTCGGCTATTCGGACACCGACTTCCTTTTCACAACGGGGAGTTGTGACAGGAGTCACCCAAGTGAACAGGCCTGTTGCTGCTGAACCGTCGGTCAGTCGAACCCCTGCCCCCCTCCAGGCGTCAGCTCAGCGTGACCTGCCGGTTGGTGAGGCCCCCGCGCGCGCGGCGCTCGTCCGCGGTGAGCGGTGCGTCCGTCGCCAGCGCGGCGGTGAGACGCTCGGCGAACTCGGCGGCCGGCTTCTCGATGTCGTCCGCGGTGAGCCCGCTGGGGAGGTCCCAGACGGGGACGGTGAGACCGTGAGCACGGAAGGACCCCACGAGACGGGTGCCCTCACCGAGACTGGAGCGGCCCGCGGCATGCAGCCGGGCGAGACCGTCCAGAAGCTGCTCCTCCGGGTACGGCATGACCCAGCGCAGATGGTTCTTGTCCGGGGTCTCGCACCAGTACGCGGCGTCCACGCCCTGGAGCTTCGCGGTCGGGATGGCGGCGGCGTTGGCGCGCTCCAGGGAGGCGGTCACCTCCGGCGTCGCGTTCTCCGCCTCCGGAACCCAGAATTCGAAGCCCGCGTGCACAACTGGCTCGAACGTGCCTTCAGGGTCGAGCAGATCCTGCAGTCGCGGACCGTCGGCAGGGGCGCGGCGGGCCTGCACCGGAGTGCCCGGCTCCGCGTCCAGCGCGCGCAGGAGGGTGTCGGCGAGGTCGCGGCTGATGTCGCCGGAGGCCGTGTCGTTCTGCAGGCCGAGCAGGACCGAGCCGTCGTCGCGGCGCAGGGCCGGCCAGGCCATCGGCAGCACCGTGGTGAGCGTGACCGAGGGGACGCCTTCGGGGAGGCCGCCCTTCAGGGGCAGTTCGACCGTGGCGGCGGGGACCAGCTCGCGCAGCGCCACCCAGTGGCCCTCGCCGGGCAGCCCCTCGAAGGGGCGCTGCACCAGCTCGGTCGCCGCGTGGGAGGCGGCCCGGCCGTGGCAGGCCTTGTAGCGCCGGCCGCTGCCGCAGGGGCAGGGCTCGCGGGCACCGACGACCGGAAAGTCTCCATCAGCGCCCGCGGCACGGGCCCCGTCGCTGCGCTGCGGCCGCTTGGCGGTGGTCTGGGGTCGCTTCTTGGCCATCGTGGGTGTCTCCCGGTTACGGCTCGTCTCGTACGGCGGGAGCCTAGCCGTTCACGCCATGACCGACGGGAGCCTGTGGACAACCGTGTGCCTGTGGACGGACGTTCGGTCCGGCGGGTCAGTCCAGGTCGTCGAAGGCGTCCGCGAACTCCAGCCGGGGGGCCGTCGACACGGTGGGTGCCGTGACGCGCGTAGCGAAGTCGTCGCGTCGGTGGGCGGCATCCGGATCATGGACGTCGGCGTGCACGACGACCCACACCGTGACCTCGCCCCGGGCCTCGTCCCGTACGCCCCAGTCGTCGGCCAGGGCCGTGATGATGTTGAGCCCGCGTCCGCCGTGCGCGGTCACCGACGGGGTGGCCGGAGCCGGGCGGGTCGGGCCGCCGCCGTCCGTCACCTCGACCGTGAGCCGTCCGCCCGCGTCCACGCGCCAGGCGCACCGGACGTCACCGTCACCGGACAGGGCGTCGCCCAGCGGTCGACCGTGCTTGCACGCATTGCTCAGAAGTTCGGAAAGGATCAGTACGGCGTCGTCGATGACCGCTTCCGACACACCGCCCGTGCGCAACTGATCGCGCATGCGATGTCTTGCCAGTCCCACGCCCGCAGGGCCATGGGTCACGGCCATGCTCGACGACGCGGGCACCTCCTGTGCCACCACCAACGCCACCCCCGAGACCTCCTTCGCCCCACGCCACGGTGTGGATGCCCCATTGGCCTGTACCGGAAACCGGCCAATCCACGTTCAGTGACGCATTCGCCACGATCGAACACGGGCCGAACGCGCCGGAGCACTCCCTGTAATCGAGTGGCTTGTTTTCGATGGTGTGGCCGAGTTCGGAGGATGGTGCAGGTGAGGTACCTGGGTCAAGGGGTGTTTGGCGGTCTTTATGAGGTTCTTTAATGTTCCTGGCCGAGCTGGCTCAGAACGGCCCTCGGCCGGTTGGTGATGATGGCGTCAATGCCCAGGTCAACGCAGAGATCGACGTCCTCGGGCTCGTTGACGGTCCACACGTGCACCTGATGACCGGCGTTTTTCAGCCGCGCGATGTACGCAGGGTGATTGCGCACGATCCGGATCGAGGGGCCTGCGATCCGGACACCGGCCGGAAGTCGACCGTCCCTGAGGCGGGGAGAGAGGAACTGCAGCAGGTAGACCGTCGGCAGCGTCGGGGACGCGGCCCGCACCCGGTGCAGTGATCGCGCCGAGAAACTCATGACCCGTACAGGGGAGTCGGCGGCGGTGTTCGGGGCGTCCAGGCCGAAGCGCTTCAGGAGCACCAGCAGCCGCTCCTCGACCTGCCCCGCCCAGCGCGTCGGATGCTTCGTCTCGATGGCCAGCTCCACCCGCCGGCCCGCGTCCGCGACGAGTTCGAGCAGCCGCTCCAGGGTGAGGACGGAGGTGTCCTCCCGGTCCTCCGGAAGGTGCTCCCAGTCGGGCTCCTCGTCCCGCGTCTTCCAGGAGTCGCGGCCCTTCCAGGAGCCGAAGTCGAGGGCGGCCAGATCGGCGAGTTCCAGAGCCGACACCGCTCCGCGCCCGTTCGACGTACGGTTGACGCGGCGGTCGTGGACACAGACGAGATGGCCGTCGGCGGTCAGCCGCACGTCGCATTCGAGAGCGTCCGCCCCGTCCTCGATCGCCTTCTTGTAGGCGGCGAGGGTGTGCTCGGGCGCCTCTTCGGAGGCTCCGCGGTGGGCGACGACTTGGATCCGGTGCTGCCGTGCGTGGGTCACCGCGTCATGGTGTCACCGCCAAGGGGTACACGTGGAACCAAGAAGGTGCCGGTATGCGCCTTTTTTACGTTAATGAACCCATATAAAGGTTCGCCATGGACCCACAGGCACCGCTTATGGTGCCCTGACGTCCGGTGGGAAAAGCTGACGGCATACAAAAGCACATGCACAGCTGTTTCGCGCCGGACCGTCGACAAGCGTGAACGAGTGTGACCGCATGCTTCCGAGAACAACAGCCGTGGACCGAGGAGAAGAGCTGTGAGCACCGAGAACGAGGGCACTGAGGTACCCCCGGCCCCGTCTGCACCTCCTGTGCCGGTGGAATCTCCCGCAGCTTCCCCGCAGCCGGCGGCGCCCGAAGGGGGCGCACCCACGACGCGGCTCCCGCAGGTGCCTCCGAGCGCCCTGCAGGACACGCCGCACCCCGGGCACGCGCCCGCGTACGCTGCCGCACCCGAGACGCCCGGACCGCAGACCCCCGGCCCGCAGGGCACGGGATCCGCTCCCGACGCCGCCTGGCCGCCCCCGCCGCCCGCCACCCCGTCGTACGCCGACAACGGCACGGGTGCTGCCGCGGGCGGGTACGGCGGCGAGGGCGTGGGCGGATACGGGGGCGACGGGTACGGAGGAGCCGGTGCGGGCGGCGGCTGGGGCGCCGCCTACCAGCAGCAGCCCGCGCCGAAGAAGCCCGGTGGCGGGCGCGGCGGGCTGATCGCCGCGGTCCTGATCGCCGCGCTGGTCGCCGGCGGCCTGGGTGGCGGCCTCGGCTACACCCTGGCCAAGGACAACGACAACAACAGCAACTCCACCACCGTCTCCGCCGACACCGGCAGCAGCGCCTCCGTGAAGCGCGACCCGGGCACCATCGCGGCGGTCGCCGCCAAGTCCCTGCCCAGCACGGTCACCATCGAGGCCGAGAGCACCAGCGGCGAGGGCGGCACCGGCACCGGCTTCGTGTTCGACACCCAGGGCCACATCGTCACCAACAACCACGTCGTCGCCGACGCGGTCGACGGCGGCAAGCTCACGGCGACCTTCCCGAACGGCAAGAAGTACGACGCCGAGATCGTCGGCCACGCCCAGGGTTACGACGTCGCCGTCATCAAGCTCAAGAACGCCCCCAGCGACCTGAAGCCGCTCGCCCTCGGCGACTCGGACAAGGTGGCCGTCGGAGACGAGACGATCGCCATCGGCGCCCCCTTCGGCCTCTCCAACACGGTGACCACCGGCATCATCAGCGCCAAGAACCGCCCGGTGGCCTCCAGCGACGGCAGCTCCACCAGCAAGGCGTCCTACATGAGCGCCCTGCAGACCGACGCCTCCATCAACCCCGGCAACTCGGGCGGCCCGCTGCTCAACGCCCAGGGCGCGGTCATCGGCATCAACTCCGCGATCCAGTCGACCAGCAGCGGCGGCCTCGGCGACAGCGGCAGCCAGTCCGGCTCGATCGGCCTGGGCTTCGCCATCCCGATCAACCAGGCGAAGTACGTCGCCCAGCAGCTCATCAAGACCGGCAAGCCGGTGTACGCCAAGATCGGTGCCTCCGTCTCCCTGGAGGACAGCAGCGCCGGCGCGACGATCACCACCGGCTCCTCCGCGGTCGAGGCCGGCGGCCCCGCCGCCAAGGCGGGCCTCAAGGCCGGCGACGTCATCACCAAGCTCGACGACTCGGTGATCGACAGCGGCCCGACCCTCATCGGCGAGATCTGGACCCACAAGCCGGGCGACAAGGTCAAGATCACCTACAAGCGCGACGGCACGGAGCACACGACCGACCTGACCCTGGGGTCGAGGGTCGGCGACAGCTGACGTAGCACCGACGATCGCCGGATCGCCGGATCCGCCGACCTGATCGGCTGACGGATCGACGGGCCGGGCAAGGACTCTCCTTGCCCGGCCCGGTCGTTTTCCCGCCCTCCGCGACTGTGCGCGCACACCAGGGGAACCGGATTCCTCCCAGCGGCGAAGTACGGGTGAAAGCCCAGTCTTCATCAGCGTGTTCGCATGGACGAGAGGAGCCCCGATGGCCGCCCGACCAGGCGTCACAGTGGGGCACGACAGTGGCGTCTCGATGAGTGACGCCTCGGTGATCGAACGGTCCTGGGACGAGCCCGAGGCATTCGCCGTGCTCTTCGACCGCCATGCCGATCCGGTGCACCGATACGCGGCGCGCCGGCTCGGCACGGAGGTGGCCGAGGACCTGATGGCGGAGACGTTCACCATCGCCTTCCAACAGCGCTTCCGCTACGACACGGAACTGGCCGACGCCCGCCCGTGGTTGTTCGGCATCGCGACCAACCTCGTGGGCCGGCACCGGCGCGCCGAGGCCCGGCGGCTGAGGGCGATCGGCCGGCTGCCGTCGGCCGCCGGCGCCGAGGACACGGTCGCGGACCGGGTGGCCGCACGGGTCAGCGCGGAGGCCGTACGCGGCCAACTGGCCCTGGCGATGGCCAGGTTGCCCGCCCGGCACCGGGACGTGCTGCTGCTGGTCGCGTGGGCCGACCTCGGCTACGAGGAGGTCGCACGCGCCCTGGAGATACCGGTGGGGACGGTCCGGTCACGGCTGCACAGGGCTCGAGGCAGACTCCGCGACGCCTTGGGCGGATCCGATCCGACAGCCTTCCGAGAGGAATCCGACGATGCGCCGGTTCGACGAACTTCCGAAGCCTGAGGGAGGCGGACGACGATGAACGAACTCGAACTCCTCAGGGAGTGGGACGCGGACGCGCCCCCGCTCACCGACACCGCACGCGCGCGTGCCCGCTTCCGCCTCCACGAGGCGATGCGCGCTCCCGCCGCCCCGGTGACCGTCGGACGCCGCCCGCTCCTGCGGATCGCGGTGGCCGGCGTCGCGACGGCCGCGGTCGCCACGACCGTGCTGGTCGCCGAGAGCGACAACACCTCGCCCCGCACCCGGCCGGTGAGCGCGACCACCGTGCTGCACGGGGCGGCGGCCGAGGACCGCAGACTCGAAAAGCCGGTCGCCCCGCGCGACGACCAGTTCATCTACACCAAGGAGATCATCAAGGAGACCCCGGCCGGCGGCGGCCGCACCAGGACGTACGTCGACGAGAGCTGGGACTCGGTCGACGGCTCCAAGAGGTCGTACGTCAGCGAACTGGGCAACAAGCAGTGGGTCCCGGTGTACCCGCCGAACCAGACCAACTGGCCGCCGCGGAAATGGGACGGACTGAAGCAACTGCCCACCGATCCGGGGAAGTTGCTGATCGCCCTCCGGGACGGCCCCGGGAAGCCGGACTACAGCAGGCCGATGAAGGGCGACGACTGGCCGAGGACGCAGTTCTTCGTCTCGGGTCTGCTCCGTACCTCCGTCCTGCCGAAGGGGCTGCGTTCCGCGGCCTACGAGGCGCTCGCCGCCGTCCCCGGCATCAGGGTCCTGCCCCACCAGAAGGACGCCGACGGCCGCGTGGGCATCGGCATCCAGTACGTGGGCCCTCCAGGAACTCCTTGGGAAGGCGGCGGACCGGTCCTGGTCTTCGAGGCGAGGACGTACCGGTACTTCGGCATGCACGACCGGCGCAATGCGGGCGGGACGACGTACGAACAGTGGTCGTACATGGCCGCGAGCGCCGTGGTGGACCGGGTGATGCAGCGTCCGTAGCGAGGCCGGGCGAGCGCGGGAAATCATGAACCATGCGATCGGACGACTGGCAACTCACCGAAGACCTGGACGACTTCCTCGCCCGAGGCGGAGACTTCCTGCGCTCGCGCCCCGCCCTGCACACCGTGCAACTGACGGTCCTTGAGAAGCTGCGAACGCAAGGAGCGGCCCAACAGGGCGCCCAGTCCACCCTGTTCGGCCATCTGGAACAGAAAGGAAAGATCCAGGCCACCTTCTACCGCCTCCCGTCCCGCGGCCTGGCCCCCACCCCCCTCACCCCCGAGCAGGCCGACACCCTCGCCGCCCACCTGATGGACCTCGGCCACTCGCTCCCCTACGTCACTGCCGACCAGAGGACAGCCATCGCCTTTGCCGAGGCATGGCAGCGGCACACGGGCGCGACGCCGACCTTCCGTGTGGGCCTGCACCTCTACCGTCTCGGCACGCTCACCCCACCGGAGCCGGCCCCGGAGGGGCGGGAGCGAGCGGCGGGCGAGGAGGACCACGAGCAAGTCGCCCATTGGTGCCACGAGTTCGCAGCCGCCGTAGGAGAAGTCCTCCCCGACTCCTGGGCCGACACCCGCTTCGCCGACAAGCGCTTCACCTTCTGGGAGACCCCGGACGGCACCCCGGTCTCCATCGCGGGGTCGACCGAGAAGATCGGCGGCATGGTCCGGGTGGACCCCGTCTACACCCCGGCCCACCTCCGGGGCCGCGGCTACGCGGGTGTCGTCACGGTCGCGGTCACCAGAGCCGCACTGGCCACGGGCGCCACGGACGTCGTCCTCTTCACGGACCCGGCCAACCCCGCCAGCAACGCCCTCTACCAGCGGCTCGGCTACGACCTGATCACCGACTGGGCCGTGTACGACTTCGAGGCTACGGCGTCGTAGGGGCCGCGCTCGGGCGCAGGGTGGCGGCCATCCATTCCTGGGTCGCCGCCGCTCGGTCGGGGTCGGGTCCGGGCGTGCCGTTGATCGTCGACACCAGGGCGTGGTACCTGGTCCCAGCAGGCCGGCGTGCCCGTGGATTCGCCGCAGGCCCGGGACATCGCCGAGCGGGTGGCCATCGACACGGCCGAGTTGATCGCCAGGAACGCACCTCCAGGAGAAGCCTGCTGTGCCGCTCGACGCGGGCCACCATCTCCGGCGAAGCCATCATCCCGCCCCGCTCGGCGCCGAAGGCGCGGTGGAAGAAGTCCCGCAGCGCCGCGCGGAACTCCTCGTCCCGCACGATCTCGCGAGCTCGATCCAGGCCTCCACCTGCCTGAGGTGATCATGGTCGTCGTCGGACATCGACACCAGCTTGTGCATCAGGCTCACCTGTTCCGTCGTGGTGTGCTGCCGCCCGGCCCGGCGGGCCCGGAACCGCCGCAACTGGTCCTCGACCAGCCGCAGATGCGTGACGGCCGGGCCGTGCAGGGTGCTCTCCGCGTCCAGCACCCGAGGGATGTCGTCCAGGCCCGCGCTTCGACGACCGGCCGAGGGCCGACAGCTCCCCCGGTCTCCCGGTACGCTGTACCCGTCCCACCCCAGGTGGTCAGGGGCGCGGGTGGGTTGCCCGAGTGGCCTAAGGGAACGGTCTTGAAAACCGTCGTCGCAGCGATGTGACCGTGGGTTCAAATCCCACACCCACCGCAGTGACCGTAAGGTCCCGTCCGTAAGGGGCGCTCTCCAAGGAGGGCGCCCCTTACGCGTACGTACCCGCGCCTTACGGCCGTCGCCCCGTCATCCGCGCCGCCGAGGCGATCGTCGCCCGTGCCTCCCGCTCGGAGAGGCCCGTGTCCCGGGCCGCCTCGACCAGGGCGTCGACGAGGGCCGGGCCGATGTCGTTCTCGTAGGCGCGGCAGGCTGCCCAGAAGAGGCGGGTGTTGCGTTGGCCCTCGTGGGCGGCGAGGACGAACTGGACCAGGCCCTGGCCGTGTTGGCCGGTCGAGGCGGGAGTCGGGTGGTGGGTGCGGGGTGGGGGGAGGAGCAGGCGCAGGAGTGAGGGTGGGCAGGGCGCGGGGGCCAGGTGGGCGGTGGCCGGGGCGGCGCCGTAGAAGCCGTGTTCGGTGCGGGAGCCGGGGCCGACGAGGTAGCCGCCGGCGCCGCGGATGTCGATGCCGGGGGCGAGGCGGCCCGCGGAGTTGGGGACGACCACGTCGGGCGGCCCGCTGAGCCAGAGGTGGCGGCCGCCGCTGGGGGTCAGGACGACCACGGTCTCGGGGATCGTGAACAGATGGCGGAGGGCCAGCTCGCGCAGGGCGGACGAGGAGTCCGTGCCGGTCTTGGTGTCGAGGTCGATGCCGATCAGGTGGTGCGGCGGCAGTCCGCAGGCGATGCCGTAGCCGGTGGCCCAGGGCGCGGCGGCGAACAGTTCACGGATGCGCACCGGGTCGGAGGAGGCGTCGTAGACGCCGTGGCCGAGGAGTCCGCACTCGCCGTGGCAGGGCGAGCCGGTGGCACCTGTGGCGCCTGTCGGGTCCGGGCGGTGCGGGGAGCGCAGGGCCGGGAGTTTGGTCCGGGACAGAGGGATGACGGCCAGTCCGCGTTCGGCGGCTGACAGGGCGTGTGCGAGGGCCAGCGTCGTGGCCTGCCGGTCGGTGGTGGCCATGACTCCATGTTCGTACGAGTGTTCGAAAAAGGGAAGGGGAGGCGGTTCCGACTCGCCCGGGTCGAGCCGATTGGCCGGAAAAGTTCCGGACCGCTTCGCCCCTTGGGGCGCCTGGGTGAGCCGTCCTCCGAGTTGTCCGTACTGTCCCGAACTGCGGCTTCAATGCAGTCAAAGGGGTTTATCGACTTCTCATCACGCTTCAGGGGGAATAACCGCTTCCGGTCTGGTTCGCCGGGGATTCGGTGGGCAACTCTGATCTCGCGACGTCGTGCACCACACCGAGGCGGTCGGCCAACTGCCTTGGTAGAAGCCGTACTTGAAGCCGTACTTCATGTGCGTCCGGCTACGGAGCCGGTACGTACCCTGTTCTGGAGGAACAACATGGCAAGCATCCGTACCGCCCGCGTCATCGCCGCCGTCTCCGCCCTCCCGCTGGCAGCCGCCCTCTTCACCGGCGTCGCGGCGGCGGACAACGGCGCCATCGCGGGCAACGGATCGAACGCGGGTGTGGCGACCGTCAGCGGCAGCGGGGTCGGGCACGACAACAAGGGCAACTCGTCCACCACCCAGCAGCAGGCGGTCGGCTCCGGGGCCTCGAACCAGAGCAACACCGCCCAGGTCAACGGATCCGCGTTCACCGCCATCAACCAGGGAAACTCGAACGTCGCCGTCAACTTCGCCAACTTCTGGTAGCCGCACCCGACTTCCGCATGGGGATGCGCGGAGGTGACTGAGGTGTGCTCGGGGGTCGTGACACGTCTGCGCGGTGGTGCTTCGGTGCCGCCGCGCAGGCGTTTTTCGTGTGCCACGCGCGCGTGTCCTCGACCGGGTCCTCCGCGGGAACGACTGTGTGGGAACGACCTTGACAGTGCTCCGTATCTGACGGACAGTCAGAAACCCTCACCCTCGCCCGTACGACGCCCCGGAGGTCCGCCGTCGTGCACCTCGCCCCCACCGAACGCCAGCAGCGGCTGCGCGCCGAACTCCGTACGTACTTCACCGCGTTGATGCCGGACGGACCACCCCGCGCGGACGACCCCCGGGGGCAGCGGGCCCTGCTGCGCCGTATCGGCGGCGACGGCTGGCTCGGCCTCGGGTGGCCGGTCGAGTACGGCGGTCAAGGGCGCGGCGCGGACGAGCAGTTCGTCTTCTTCGACGAGGCCTACCGCGCGGGAGCACCCGTCTCGATGGTCACCCTGAACACCGTCGGACCGACCCTCATGAAGTACGGCAGCGAGGACCAGAAGACCGCCCTCCTGCCGGGCATTCTGCGCGGGGAGTTCGTCTTCGCGATCGGCTACAGCGAACCGTCGGCAGGCACCGATCTAGCGTCGCTGCGGACGTGGGCGGTACGTGAAGGTCAGAGCTGGCTGATCGACGGGCAGAAGATCTTCACCTCCAACGCCCACAACGCCGACTGGATCTGGCTCGCCTGCCGCACCGACCCCGAGGCCCCCAAGCACCGCGGTATCTCAATCATCCTCGTCCCGACCGACGCGCCGGGCTTCTCGTGGACGCCGATCGAGACGGTGGGCGGGCAGCGGACGACGGCCACGTACTACGACGGCGTCCGGGTTCCGGCGGGCAACCTCGTCGGCGCGGAGAACGAGGGCTGGTCGCTCATCACCAACCAGCTCAACCACGAGCGCGTCGCCCTCGCCGCGACCGGCATGCAGGCCGAGGACTTCTACTCGGCCGTGCTGACCGCCGCCCGCACCCCCGACCCGGTGACGGGGCGGCGCCGGGTCGACGAGCCGTGGGTGCGGGCGCAGTTGGCCGAGGCGCATGCCCGGCTGGCGGCAACGCGCCTGCTCAACTGGCGTCTGGTGGGCGATGTGGGGGCGGGCCGACTGGCGCCCGGCGACGCGAGCGGCGTGAAAGTGGCGGGAACCGAATCGACGGTGGCGGTGTACCGGATATGTCAGCACGTCGCCGGCATAGATGGTCCGGCCGGACCGGGCGGACCGGACGCGTCAACAGGGCTGGCAGGACTGGTGCGTTCGGGGTCGCCGGGCGTTTTCGGGGACGGCGAGCTGGAGCGGTTGAACAGGGCGGCGCAGATCAACACCTTCGGGGGCGGGGTGAGCGAGGTGCAGCGGGAGATCGTCGCGACGATGCGGCTCGGGATGACGAGGGGGCGGCGGTGAGCGGGACGGGCGACGAGCTGGGGGCGCGGCTCAAGGCGTACGAGGGGCGTGCGGCCGCCGTCGCCGGCACGGGCAAGGACCGGGTCAACGAGCCGATGATCCGGCACTGGTGCGAGGCGATGGGCGACACCGATCCGGCGTACGCGGGCCCGGACGCCATCGCCCCGCCCACCATGCTCCAGGCCTGGACCATGGGCGGTCTCTCCGGACACACGGGACGCACGGAGGCCTACGACGAGCTGTTCGACCTCCTCGACGAGGCGGGCTGCACCTCGGTGGTCGCCACCGACTGCGAGCAGGAGTATCTGCGGCCCCTGCGGCCGGGGGACGAGATCACCTTCGACGCGGTGATCGAGTCGGTGTCGGACCGCAAGACGACGAAGCTGGGCACGGGGTACTTCGTCACCACCCGCATGGACGTCCGGGTGGGCCAGGACCTCGCCGGCACCCACCGCTTCCGCATCCTCAAATACGCCCCCGCGCGACAGAAACAGCAAGGGAAACAGGACGGGAAACAGGACGGGAAACAGGACGGGAAGCAGAGCGGCAAGGGGGCGCGTGCACGGCGACCTCGCCCCGTCGTCAACCGGGACAACGCCGGCTTCTGGGAGGGCGTGGAGCAGCACCGTCTCCTCATCCAGCGCTGCACGGACTGCGGAACACCGCGCCACCCCTGGCTGCCCGGCTGCAACGCCTGCGGCGGGCCGGACTGGGACACGGTCGAGGCGAGCGGCGAGGGGACGGTCTACTCGTACGTGGTGATCCACCACCCGCCCTTCCCCGCCTTCGACCCTCCGTACGCGGTGGGGTTGGTCGAGCTCGCCGAGGGCGTGCGGATCGTGAGCAACGTGGTGGGGGTGCCGTACGACAAGGTCCGCATCGGGTTGCCGGTACGGCTGGAATTCCAGCGGTACGACGACGAGGACGGCCCGCTGGTGCTCCCCGTCTTCCGCGCCCAGGGCGGGGTGGGCTGACATGGACTTCACGCCGACCGAGGAACAGGCGGCGGCCCGTGACCTGGCCGCCCGGATCTTCGGCGACCTCGCGACACCGGAGCGGCTCACGGCGGCCGGGACGGCCAGCGACCCCGAGCTGTGGAAGGCCCTGTGCGGGGCCGGACTGGTCGGCGCCGTAGAGGAGCTGGGCCTGCTCGGTCTCGTCCTCCTCCTGGAGGAACAGGGGCGGACGACGGCCCAGGTGCCTTTCGCGTCGACCTGCGTGTACGGGCTGCTGGCGGTGGCGGCGCACGGATCACCCGAGCAGCGCGAGCGGTTGTTGCCGGGGATCGCGGACGGGTCGGTGGTGGTGTGCGGGGCGTTTCTGGCTCAGGGGGGTGTACGGGCCTCTGAGTGGGGGGAGTTGAGCGGGACGGTGCCTGTCGTCCCCTGGCTGCGTGATGCCACGCATGTCCTTGTCGCCGACGATCGGCGGAGGTTGTGGCTGACGCCGGTCGCGGACGGGACGCACATCGAGGCGGTTGAGCTGACGGCGCCTTGGTCGGCGGGGCGGTTGACGCTCAACGGGGCATCGGCGGAGCGGCTGGGGGCGAGGGACGCTCACGTCGGTGACGAGGTCCAGCAGTCTCCCTCCTCCTCTTCCTCCCCCTACGCCGACGTCCTGGCCACCGCCCGCACCGCGTTCGCCGGTCTCCAGGCCGGGGTCTGCGCGGGCTCGCTCGCCCGGGCCGTGGCGCACACCAACACCCGGGAGCAGTTCGGGCGCCCGCTGGCCACCCGCCAGGCGGTCCAACTCCGTGCCGCGGACGCGCACATGGACATCGAGGCGATACGCGTGACGGCGTACGAGGCGGCCTGGCGGCGCGACGCCCAACTGCCGTACGCCATCCACGCGTTGACCGCCGCCTGGTGGGCGTCGGAGGCGGGCACGCGGGTCGTCCACACGGGCCAGCATCTGCACGGCGGCGCGGGAGCCGACCTGGAGCATCCGGTCCACCGGCACTTCCTGTGGGGCCGGCAGTTGGACGCGTACCTGGGCTGCGGAGGCGAAGTGCTGCAAGAACTGGGGGAGTTGATCGTGAACGAGGAGAGCGAAGAGAACGAAAAGAGCGAGGAGAGCGAGGGATGACAGTGGACGTACAGGTGCGGCCGGGTGCCGAACTGCCCCCGCTGGAGATCGAGATCACCCGCACCCTGATCGTCGCCGGAGCCATCGCCTCCCGTGACTACCAGGACGTGCACCACGACACGGAGTCGGCACGCCGGAGGGGCTCCCCCGACATCTTCATGAACATCCTGACGACGAACGGCCTGGTCGGTCGCTACATCACGGACCACTTCGGCCCGGGGGCGACCCTCCGCAAGCTGGCCATACGACTCGGTGCCCCCAACTACCCGGGCGACAGCATGGTGTTGACCGGCCGGATCAAGAAGGTCGAAGGAGACACCGCGACGGTGAGCGTGCTCGGGGCGAACGGTATCGGCAGACATGTGACCGGCACCGTCGTGGTCATGGTGCCGGGGGAGGCCGGGCGATGAGTACCCGCACCCGCGACACCCTCGGCGGGCGGGCCGCGATCGTCGGTATCGGGGCCACGGAGTTCTCCAAGGACTCGGGGCGCAGCGAGCTGCGGCTGGCCGTGGAGGCGGTGCGGGCCGCGCTGGACGACGCGGGGCTGACACCGGCGGACGTGGACGGGATGGTCACGTTCACGATGGACACCAACCCGGAGATCACCGTGGCCCAGGCCTGCGGGATCGGCGAGCTGTCCTTCTTCTCCCGGGTCCACTACGGCGGCGGCGCGGCCTGTGCGACGGTCCAGCAGGCGGCGCTGGCGGTGGCGGCGGGCGTCGCGGAGGTGGTGGTCTGCTACCGCGCGTTCAACGAGCGGTCGGGACGCAGATTCGGCTCGGGCGTGACCCACCGGGAGCCCTCGGCGGAGGGTGCGGCGCTCGGCTGGTCGCTGCCGTTCGGGCTGCTCACCCCGGCGTCGTGGGTGGCGATGGCGGCGCAGCGCTATCTGCACACGTACGGGCTGACACCGGAGGCGTTCGGACAGGTGGCGGTCGTGGACCGCACGTACGCGGCGACGAACCCGGCGGCGTACTTCCACGGCAGACCGATCACGCTCGCCGAGCACGCGGCCTCGCGCTGGATCGTGGAGCCGCTGCGGCTGCTGGACTGCTGCCAGGAGACGGACGGCGCGCAGGCGATCGTCGTCACGTCCGTGGAGCGGGCCCGTGACCTGCCGCGTCCGCCCGCGGTCATCGCGGCGGCGGCCCAGGGCGCAGGCCGGTCGCAGGAGCAGATGACCAGCTTCTACCGCGACGACCTGACCGGCCTGCCGGAGATGGGCGTGGTCGCCCGGCAGTTGTGGCGGACGGCGGGGTTCGGGCCCGAGGACATGGATGTGGCGATCCTGTACGACCACTTCACGCCGTTCGTGCTGATGCAGTTGGAGGAGTTCGGGTTCTGCGGGAAGGGGGAGGCGGCGGATTTCATGGCCGAGGAGCGGCTGCCGGTCAACACGCACGGGGGACAGCTCGGGGAGGCGTATCTGCACGGGATGAACGGGATCGCGGAAGGGGTCCGGCAAGTGCGCGGCACCGCCGTGAACCAGATACCGGACGCCGGGCGGGTCCTGGTGACGGCGGGGACGGGCGTACCGACGTCGGGGCTGGTGCTCACGGGTGAGCACCCAGGGGTAAACCCGCAGTACATGTGAGCCGCTCGTCCACCTTCAGGAGGTGGAGCCAGCCCCACCCCTACAACCTGAGGCGGAGTCTGCTTCGGGACCTGCGGCCGATCCGCCGGAGCGGCCATCGCTCATAGCGTGGAGCCATGACCACAGCAGTCTGCACCAGCGCGTCGAACGCCGCCGCAGGGCCAGCCCCCAGGGCGGCCGCACGGCCTGTCACGCGTCCCGCCGCACGGGCCTCGCAGACCCAGGCCCCGGCTCAGACCATCACGTACCCGTCGTTCTCGTCGTATGTGCGGGCCAGGCAGCCGGTGCTGCTGCGCACCGCACGGTCGCTGACCGCGAACCCGTGCGACGCCGAGGACCTGTTGCAGACCGCGCTGACCAAGACGTATGTCGCCTGGGAGCGGATCGAGGACCACCGGGCGCTGGACGGCTATGTGCGCCGGGCGCTGCTGAACACGCGGACCTCGCAGTGGCGCAAGCGCAAGGTCGACGAGTTCGCCTGCGAGGAGCTGCCCGAGCCGGAGACGGGCGTCACCGCGGAGGACCCGGCCGAGCGGCAGGCGCTGCACGACGCGATGTGGCGGGCGATCGCGAAGCTGCCGGAGCGGCAGCGGGCGATGGTCGTCCTCAGGTACTACGAGGACCTCAGCGAGGTCCAGACGGCCGAGGTGCTCGGGGTGTCCGTGGGCACGGTGAAGTCGGCGGTGTCGCGGGCGCTGGGCAAGCTGCGCGAGGACCCCGAGCTGGACCTGGTTCGATAACTCCTGTCAGTGGCAGTCGGCGACCAGATGTGATCGATCACCCGGTCCTAGTGACATACCGTGCGGTATGTGCGCAGAATCAGCGCATCCCTTACTACCGCCTAGGCAATGTCGCCCCGGGAGGACGCCGTGCTGAGCACCATGCAGGACGTACCGCTGCTGATCTCCAGGATCCTGACCCACGGGTCGACGGTCCACGGAACATCGCAGGTGATCAGTTGGACCGGTGAGGGAGAGCCGGAACGCCGTTCCTTTGCGGAGATCGGTGCCCGGGCGGCCCAGTTGGCGCACGCCCTGCGCGAGGACCTGGGCGTTGCGGACGGCGAGCGCACCGGAACCTTTATGTGGAACAACTCCGTCCACGTCGAGGCCTACTTCGCGATCCCCGCCATGGGCGCGGTGCTGCACACGCTCAACCTCCGTCTTCCGGCGGAGCAGTTGGCGTGGATCGTGAACCACGCGGCGGACCGGGTGGTGATCGTCAACGGTTCGCTGATCCCGTTGCTCGCCCCCCTGCTGCCCAAGTTGCCGACGGTCGAGCACGTCGTCGTGTCCGGCCCCGGCGACCGCACGCCCCTCGAAGGCGCTCACGCCCACGTGCACGAGTACGAGGAACTGATCGCGGGCAAGCCGACGACGTACGACTGGCCCGAGCTGGACGAACGCACGGGCGCCGCCATGTGCTACACCTCCGGCACCACCGGCGACCCCAAGGGCGTGGTGTTCAGCCACCGTTCGATCTACCTGCACTCCATGCAGGTCAACATGACCCAGTCGATGGGTCTCACGGACCAGGACACCTCGCTCGTAGTGGTCCCCCAATTTCATGTAAATGCTTGGGGCCTCCCGCACGCGACCTTCATGACCGGCGTGAACATGCTGATGCCGGACCGCTTCCTCCAGCCCGCCCCGCTCGCCGAGATGATCGAGAGCCAGCGCCCGACGCACGCGGCGGCCGTGCCCACCATCTGGCAGGGCCTGCTCGCCGAGCTGACCGCCAAGCCGCGCGATGTCTCCTCGCTCACCCAGGTCACCATCGGCGGTTCGGCCTGCCCACCCGCCCTGATGGAGGCCTTCGACAAGCTGGGCATGCGGGTCTGCCACGCCTGGGGCATGACGGAGACCTCCCCGCTGGGCACGGTCGCCCGCCCGCCGGCCGAGGCGGTCGGCACGGACCGGGAGTTCGAGTACCGGCTCACCCAGGGCCGTTTCCCGACGAGCGTCGAGGCCCGGCTCTCCGGCCCCGGCGGCGAGCGGCTGCCCTGGGACGGCGAGTCGGCGGGCGAGCTGGAGGTGCGCGGCCCGTGGATCGCCGGCGCCTACTACAACGGCCCGGACGCCGAACCCCTGCGCCCCGCCGACAAGTTCAGCGAGGACGGCTGGCTCAAGACGGGTGACGTCGGCACCATCTCGCCCGACGGGTTCCTCACCCTCACCGACCGGGCCAAGGACGTCATCAAGTCCGGCGGCGAGTGGATCTCCTCCGTCGACCTGGAGAACGCCCTGATGTCCCACCCGGACGTCACCGAGGCCGCCGTGGTCGCCGTACCGGACGAGAAGTGGGGGGAGCGTCCGTTGGCGACCGTCGTCCTCCGGGAAGGCTCCACCGCCGACTTCGAGTCCCTGCGCGCCTTCCTCGCCGACGAGGGGAAGATCGCCAAGTGGCAGCTCCCCGAGCGCTGGACGATCATCGAGTCGGTCCCGAAGACGAGCGTGGGCAAGTTCGACAAGAAGGTGCTGCGCAGGCGGTACGCGGCCGGCGACCTGGACGTCACCAAGCTCTGAACCGCGAGCGCGGCAGGGTCAGTTGGTGCCGATCCTCGCCAACAGATCCACGATCCGCGACTGGACCTCCGTACTCGTCGACCGCTCGGCGAGGAAGAGGACGGTCTCCCCGGAGGCCAGTCGCGGCAGGTCGGCCTGGTCGACGGCGGCGGTGTAGACGACGAGCGGGGTGCGGTTGAGCTGCCCGTTCGCCCGCAGCCAGTCGACGATCCCGGCCCGCCGCTTGTGCACCTGCAACAGGTCCATCACCACGAGGTTGGGCCGCAACTGCCCCGCCAGCGCCACCGCGTCGGCATCGCTCGCGGCCCGCGCCACCTGCATCCCGCGCCGCTCCAGCGTCGCGGTCAGCGCCAGCGCGATCTCCGCGTGCTCCTCGATCAGCAGCACCCGCGGCGGATGCTGCTCACTGTCGCGGGGCGCGAGGGCCTTCAACAGGACGGCGGGATCGGCGCCGTAGGCCGCCTCGCGCGTCGCCTGCCCGAGACCGGCCGTGACGAGCACGGGCACCTCGGCCGCGACGGCGGCCTGCCGCAGGGACTGGAGCGCGGTCCGGGTGATCGGCCCGGTCAGCGGGTCCACGAACAGCGCCGCCGGGAACGCGGCGATCTGCGCGTCGACCTCCTCGCGCGAGTGCACGATGACGGGCCGGTACCCGCGGTCGCTCAGCGCCTGCGTGGTCGTCACGTCCGGCGCGGGCCACACCAGCAGCCGACGCGGATTGTCGAGCGGCTCGGGCGGCAGCTCGTCGTCGAGCGGCTGCGGCCTCGGCGTGTCCGCGATCTCCACGGCCCCGCCCGGCCCGTCCAGGGGCTCGGGCCCCTCGGCCGCGTTCTCGTCCGGTGCCCCTATGGCGTACGACCGTCCGGCGCCCTCGGTCAACTGCGTGAGCCGGGACTGCCCGGCCATCGAGGGCTGCGCCTGCTCACCCTGGGGATGCGGACGCGCCCCGCCGGTGCCGGGCTCGGGCCGCGTCCCCAACTTCCGCCGCCGCCCGCCACCACCCGGCTGATGCGGCGGAGGCGTGGCGGTCGGCTGCTGCACCTGAGCCGCCTGCCGCGTGAACGGCACCCCCTGCCCCAGCGTCCGCACACTGATCGCCCGCCCCTGAGTGGAGTTGGGATCAACAGCCTCGGCGGGCAACGGCTGAGCGGCCCGCGCCTGCGCGGCGACGGGGGTGTGCGGGTTCGCCTGCGGCTCCGCGTGCGGCGCTACGGCGGGGTCGGCGCCGTTCGCCGGTACGGGGGTGCCGGGTGCCGGGGTCGGGGTCGCCTGCCCGGCGGGCAACGCCTGCTGCGGAGCCGCCTCACCGGGATGACCCTGAGCCGGACCGACGCCCTGCCCGGGGATCCCGTGCGGGGGGACGGGCTGACCGTGGGGGTCCTGCGCGGGGAGCCCCTGGGCGGGGGCGGGTTGGCCGGGGATTCCTTGAGGTGGAATCGGCTGGCCTGAGGCGCCTTGGCCGGGGACGCCCTGAGGCGAACTCGGGTGTCCGGGGATTCCTTGGGGCGGGATCGGCTGGGCCGGGGCGCCTTGGCCGGGGACGCCCTGGGGTGAGGCCGGGTGGCCGGGGACCCCCTGAGGGGGGATCGGCTGAGCCGGGGCGCCTTGGCCGGGGACGCCCTGCGGTGAGACTGGGTGGCCCGGGGTGCCCTGGGGCGCAATCGGCTGGGCCGGGCCGCTTTGGCCGGAGACGCCTTGGGGTGAGACGGGATGGCCGGGGATTCCCTGAGGTGGAATCGGCTGGGCGGGGCCGCCTTGCCCGGGAATGTCCTGAGGTGAGACCGAGTGACCAGGGATTCCCTGAGGCGGAATCGGCTGACCCGGGACAGCCTGGCCGGGAATGCCCTGGGGCGAGACCGGCTGTCCGGGACCGCCCTGTGGGACGGCCGCTTGGCCGGGGATGCCCTGGCCGGGAGTCGCCTCCGCGGGCAGCGGCAGCGGCTGGGCCGCAGGGGTCTGCCCGGCGGCGGGGAGGTTCTGCGCGGGGGCGAGCCGCATGGCGGTCCCGGGTTGGCCCGGCACCGGCTGACCGCCCGCGGACGGACCGCCGACCGGCTGAGCCGCGCCCTGCTGCCGACCCGCCTGCCCCTGCCCGGGCACCGAGGGAACGACCCCGGCCTGCGCCGGAACCACCGCGCCGGCCGCCTGGACCGACTCGGGCTGCGGCTGGGCCACGGCCCGGCGGCGGCGGCCGGTGGGTGCGTTCGCGGGGTGCGGCTGCGGCGGGGTGTGGTCCTCGGACTGGTCGTGCGGAACGGCGTCGTGCCGCCCCTCGTCACCGGCCGGCTCCGGCGTCCGGTCCGCCTCGGCCGGCGGCAGCGCGAACACCGTACGGGCGCCCGCCTCCTGCGCGGCGGCCCGCTCGGCCGCGGCCGCGAGCGCGCGCCTACGACGCCCGGTCGGCTGCCCGTCCTCGCCGGTGGAACCGTCAGAGGTACCGCCCGAGGGCAACGCGGGCGCCAGCGCCTGGCGTTCGCCGGGTGCGGGCACGCCCTGCGGCGGCACCGTCCCGCCCAGGCCGCTGCCCGCGGCCGCGGTCCCGGCGGCATGCTCGGCCGCCGTCATCACGGCACCCTCGGAGACACCCTCCGCATCCTCGTCGGACAGCTCACCGGCCGCGAGCTCCGCCGCCCGCCCGCGCCGTCGCCCCGTACCGCTGGACGCACCGTCGCCGCCCGGCTCCTCGCCCGCACGCCTTCTGCGCCGCCCGGTGGGCACCGCGGCCTCGCCACCGGAGTCGTCGGTCGCGCCGCCCGGCACCTCGCTCTCCAGGAAGGAGTCGACGGAGGACCGCCGGGCACGTCGGCGCCCGCCGCTGCCCGAGGCCTGCTCGGGCACGGCGAGTTCGGCACCGCCGCCCGCGGCCGGCACGGCGACCGCGCCCGCCCCGCCGCCGATCGGAACCTCCAGGACGTACGCGCTGCCGCTCATCCCCGGCACGTCGTGCGTCTGCAGCACACCACCGTGCGCCCGCACGATCCCGCGCACGATCGGCTCGTGCACCGGGTCTCCCCCCGCGTACGGCCCGCGCACCTCGATCCGTACGACCTCGCCGCGCTGCGCCGCCGCCACGACGACCGTGTTGTCCATGTAACCGCCCGCCGACGCGGGCGAGTTGCCGGTCGCGTCGACCCCGGCGACGTCCGCGACCAGGTGGGCGAGCGCGGTGGCGAGGAGAACGGGGTCGACCTCGGCCTCGATGGGCGGCGCGTGCACGGCGAACTGCACCCGGCCGGGACCGATCAGTTCGACGGCCCCGTCGACACCCGCGGCGACGACGGCGTCGAGCATGACTTTCGTACGCGAGACGCCCTCGGCACCTGTCTCCAGCCGCTGATAGCCGAGCACGTTGTCGATGAGCTGGGTGATGCGCGAGTAGCCCGCCGAGAGGTGGTGCAGGACCTGGTTGGCCTCGGGCCACAGTTGCCCGGCGTCGTCGGCGGCCAACGCGGCCAGTTCCCGGCGCAGTTCGTCGAGGGGGCCGCGCAGCGAGCGGCCGAGCAGCGTGAGCAGTTGCTCGTGCCGTGCGGCCAGCTCCTCGTAGCGGTCCTTCTCCCGCTCGCCGAGCGCGGCGTACCGCTCCTCGTGCGCCGCGAGCTCCTCCTGGTGCTGCTCCTGGAGTTCCTCGATCTCCGCGATGTGCTTCTGGCGCAGGGCGGTCAGCTCGGAGGCGTGCTCCTCGTCGATCCGCTCCAGCTCGTCCCGGTGCCGCTTGTCGGCGGCCTCCTTCTCCTCGGCGAGCGAGTCGTAGGGCCGCCGGTCGGTGAAGGTCATCACGGCGCCGACGAGCTGGTCGCCGTCGCGCACGGGCGCGGTGGTCAGGTCGACGGAGACCCGGTCCCCGTTCTTGGCGAACAGCACCTGCCCTCGCACCCGGTGCTTGCGCCCGGAGCGCAGGGTGTCGGCGAGCGGCGACTCCGCGTACGGGAACGGCGAGCCGTCCGCGCGCGAGTGCAGCACGAGGTTGTGCAGCTCCTTGCCGCCGAGATCGCTGGCGCGGTACCCGAGGATCTGCGCGGCGGCCGGATTGACGAGCACGACCCGTCCGTCCGTGTCCGTTCCTACGACGCCCTCGGCGGCGGCGCGCAGGATCATCTCGGTCTGCCGCTGCGAACGGGCCAGTTCGGCCTCGGTGTCGACGGTGCCGGAGAGGTCGCGGACGACGAGCATCAGCAGTTCGTCGGCGGTGTAGCCGTAGCCGTCGTAGGCCTGCTGGCCGTCTTCGAGGTTGGCGCTGGTGACCTCGACGGGGAACTCGGAGCCGTCGGTGCGGCGGGCGGTCATCCGGGTCGGCTTGGTGCGGCCGCGCGGGTCCATCGAGTCGGGGCGCCGCATGGAACCGGGGATGAGCCGGGAGTCGAACTCCGGCAGCAGATCCAGCAGTCCGCGTCCGACGAGCGCGGTGCCTGGCGCCTCGAACGCCTCCAGCGCGATGGTGTTCGCGTTGACGACTGTCCCGTTGGCGTTGACCAGGACCAACGCGTCCGGGAGCGCGTCGAGTATGGCTGCGAGGCGAGCAGCGCCTCGGGATGGCCTGCTGCTCACGAGACGCTTCCTCCCTGTTACCGCACCTTTCCGACCGCGGAGGCCATCTTGCCAACCTGCCCGCGACGTGTCACGCGAGGGAGTCTAAGGGCAGTCGTTGTGCTCGCGGAGTGAGATGAGAGGGAGGTCGCACGGTGAAGTGACGTAGAACGTGTGACCGACCGTCGTCGGCCCCCTACTGGTGGAGGTCGGGGAGCAGCGGGACCATTGCGTTCCAGCGGGAGATCTCGCAGCCGTTGCCGCGGTCGTACGTAGTGTCGACGGGGCGTCCGGCCCAGGTGCCGGTGACATGGGCGGTGGCGGGGCCGCCGTAGATCATCGTGCACATGCTGTCCGGGGGCACCGGTGCGAAGGGGTCCTTTCCCCACCGGGTGTTGCGGGTGAGGGCCTCGCACGCGCCGCTGACGTCCGGGTGGGTGCCGCCGTCGGGATGGCAGTAGAGGTCGTACGTCCCGTCGGCCGAGCCGCCCGCGTGCTGGACGGTGACGGTGAGGTGGTCGCCGCCGGACTGGTTCTCGTCATGGACGGGCGGTGGCGCGAGGGTGCGGTGAGCCGCCGGGGACGCGGTGGCGGGTACGGCGGCCAGCGAGCCGACGGTGGCGGCGGAGGCGGCGGCGATCACGAGGAAACGGTTGACCTGCGACATGACCTGACTAACGCCCGCCGCCCCCCGATGTTGCGGACCCGCCGGCCGGCGGGAACGGCTTTGCCCTGCGGGCCGACTGCCTAGTACCGTGGGAGGCGATTGGTGACAGCGCGCTCATCTGTGTCATCATCTGCACGCACCTTCCGCGCTCGCGCGGGTGGTTGTGCTGGAGGCGTCGCCTAGTCCGGTCTATGGCGCCGCACTGCTAATGCGGTTTGGGACGCAAATCCCATCGAGGGTTCAAATCCCTCCGCCTCCGCACCTCGTCGAAGCCCTGGTCACACGACCGGGGCTTCGGTCGTTCCGCAGGCTGCTCCGAAGGTCGTTTTCAGGCCGTTTCCGCAGCTCACAAGGGGTATGGCTAACGGATTTCACATGGCGGCGGCAGTCATGTAATGTTCTTCCTGTCGCCGCGAGCGGGCCGGAAGGGCCGGGAGCGGCGAAGGAAAACAAGAGAAAACAAGCACTCGTAGCTTAACGGATAGAGCATCTGACTACGGATCAGAAGGTTGCAGGTTCGAATCCTGCCGAGTGCACAGCAGGCTTAAGGCCCCGGAGCGATCCGGGGCCTTAGGTGTTTCTGGGACGTCGGTCAATGAGTCATGAGTCGGGTGCCCGGTCAGTCGTTTCGTGTTCTGGGCGGTCCTGCGGTGCCTGCCTTGAGGCGGTGTCTGAGGACGAGGACCCACCAGAGGAAGCCGATGGCGAGCACGATCGTGACAGTCACCGCGTTCTGGTTGTTCTCCTCGGGGATGGTCAGGGCCGCGATGACCGCCAGGCACCAGAGCAGTGCGATTGCGACGACCGGGTTCAGCCAGCGGCCGAGGTCGAAGACGCCGTCGGTGGCGCGCGGGATGGTCTTCCGTTTCTCCGCGATGGCTGTCGCGATCATGGTGAGGGCGTAGGTCAGGTAGTAGGTGAGCCCGATCATCGCGTAGATCTTGCCGACCAGGCCGGAGTTGAGCAGGTTGAGTCCGATCGCCAGGACCGTCACGAGGATGATGGCGGGTACGGGGGCTTTGGTGCGCCTGCCCACTCGTTGGAGGCCCTTGGACGCGGGCAGCATGTTGTCGCGTGACAGCGCGAACGTCATCCGGGTGGCCACCGCCATGTTGGCGATGAGGCAGGCGAAGATCGACGCGAAAGCGACCACGATCATCAGGGCTCTGGCGAACGGTCCGACCTGTTCGGAGATCAGTTTCAGGACCGGGTTCTCGGAGCCGGTCAGGAAGGTCGCCGGACCGGTGGGCATGGCAAGGGCCAGGAGGGCGAACACCACGAAGCCGATAACGCCGGAGACCACCACGGAGCGGAACATGGCCCGGGGTGCCGCCTTGCGCGGATTGACGGTCTCCTCCGCGAGGTCCGCCGCGCCCTCCCAGCCGAGCAGGACGTAGACGGGCAGCAGGGCCCCCAGCGCGATGCTGCTCAGCGTGATCGGGTGTCCGTCCAGCGGGTGGGTGTCCGTGAGGATCTTCAGGCCCTGGGTGTGGTCGAAGAAGACCAGTACGCCGGCCGCCAGCACCACGACCAGGACGACCGTGCCGATCAACTCGACGGATGCGCCGATGTTGTTGACGCGGGTGGCGATCTTCACCCCGACGATGTTGAGCACCGCGACCACCAGCGTGCAGCCGATGGACAACGCCTGTATCTGATGGGTCGTCGGGTTGTCCCAGATCTCCGGAGCGAACACCGTGCCGAGGGCCGCCGCGGTTCCCGCGGTGCCGGCGAGGAACGAGATCAGGGCGATCCAGCCGGTGAACCAGCCGAAGTTCGGCCCCACCAGCCGGCTCGACCACTGGTAGGCGTAGCCGGTGATCGGCATGCGACCGGACAGGTGTGCGTAGACCGCGACGAGGGTGAGCACCATCGGGGTGACCAGCAGCCACAGCAGGACGGCGGCGCCGCCGATGCGGTTGAACGGGTCGGTGAACAGGGTGACGATCCCGGTGTTGATGGAGACCATCGAGAACGCCAGCGCGAAGGCGGTGAAGGAGCTCATCGACCGGTTGAGCTGCTGGCCGTAGCCGAGTGCCGCGAGGTCGTCGGAGTCTGACCGTGTCGCCTCGGGTGGTCTTTCGTCGGTGGCCATCAGGGTGCTTCCGTTCCGTTCTCGACGAGGGTCAGGACCTCGTCGAGGACATCGAGGGCGGTGCTCAGATGCTCGCGGCTGATGTCGAGCGGAGGCTTGATCTTGATCAGGTTGCCCAGGCAGCCGTACCGGCTCTCGCCGAGGATGACGCCGCGTTCCTGCGCCAGTTCGAACACCGCGTGCGCTTCGGTCCTCGCCGGCTCCTTGGTGACCCGGTCACGGACGAGCTCGATCGACACCATGAGGCCCGGGGACCGCACCTCACCGATGAGCGGGTGACGCTTCTGCATCTCCAGGAGGCGCTCGGTCGCGTACCTGCCGTGTTCGGCCGCCCGGGAACACAGGTCGTCGGCGATGATCGCCTTCACGGCGGCGAGCCCGGCGGCGATCGAGATCGGGAACTGACCGAAGGTGAGCTGGTCGTCGCCCGCGAGGAACTTGGCGAAGCGCTTCTTCGCCAGCACCCCGGCGAGCGGGAAGCCACCGCCGACGCCCTTGCCGAAGACCAGCACGTCGGGCTCGATGCCGTAGTAGTCGCTCGCCCACATCCGACCGGTGCGGCCCAGCCCCGTCTGCACCTCGTCGATGATGAGCATGATTCCGTACTCGTCGCAGATCTCGCGGATGCCCTGGTGCCAGCGCGCGGAGAACTCGTTGTGCCCGCCGTTGCCCTGGATGGGCTCGTAGATCAGGGCGGCGACGGGCCCCTCGGTGCCCTTGGTGAGGATGTCGCGGATCAGCCGGAGCGAGAGTTCGGTGTCCTGCCCGGTGCTCAGGCCCTGGCGCGGACGGTAGAGGTCCGGGCGCGGGAGGCGCAGGAACTGGGGCTGGAGGATCCCGAAGACGTTGCCGGGGTGCGGCCAGCTCGCCGCCATCGTGGTGAGGGAACGGCCGTGGTACGCGTCGTGCAGGACGGCGACGTGCCGGGCGTCGGGGCGGTTGCGCAGGGCGAGCTTCAGTGCCATCTCGACGGCCATGGAGCCGTGCAGGGTGAAGCCGACGCGGTCCAGGCCCTCCGGTGCGATCGACACCAGGAGCTCCGCCAGCTCCAGCAGCGCCGGGGTGTGGAAGGTGGGGCGCGCATGCGTGATCTGCCGGGTCTGCTCGATCGCCGCCTCGATGACCCGCGAGTCGTTCGCGCCGAGGTTGTTCGACCAGGCCTGCGCCGTACAGTCGATGTATTCCTTGCCGTTCTCGTCCCACACGAGGGAGCCGAGCGCCCTGACGAGGGTCAGCTTGTCCGGGTCGCCGCCCGCCGGCTCGTGGAGCAGGGCCTCCCGGCCCCGGGCGTGGGTCTCGGTCTGGTAAGTGAGCATGTCGGTCACGTTGTCTCCGCCTCGGGGATGTGAGCTGCGTCATGACGAGCTGCCTCATGCGGCAGCGTAGGAAGCGGCCCCGGCGGTTGTGAAAGACCGAATACCGTACACTTTATAGATGGCGTCTATTAATGTGGAGTTTCGGCACCTGCGGGCCTTTGTGGCCGTCGCGCAGACCATGAACTTCACCCGCGCCTCCGAGCAACTTCACATCGCCCAGCCGTCGTTGAGCCACACCATCCGCCAGCTCGAAGGCCACCTCGGTTTCCGCCTCTTCGCCCGCACCACCCGTGCGACGGCCCTCACGCCCGACGGCGAGCAGTTCCTCGCCGAGGCGAAGGCCGTCCTGGAGAGGTTCGACCTCGCGATGGAACGGTCCTCGCGCATCGCCGGCGGTGAACTCGGCCGGCTGCGGGTCGGCTACCTCATCGGTGCGGCCGTCGAGCAGGTACCGGCGATCCTGCGGGCGTTCGACGAGCGGTATCCCGAGGTCACCGTCGAGCTGACCGAGTACGACTTCGCCTCGCCGGGCGGTGGGCTGGACAGCGGGGAGACGGACGTGGCCCTGGTCCGGCCGCCACTGGAGGGCGTGGCGGACGCGGTCACCACCACTCTGCTCAGCGAGCGGTGCGTGGCGTGCGTGTCCGAGCGGCACCCGTTCGCGGCCCTGCCGAAGGTGACCGTGGCGCAGTTGCTGACGGAGCCCATCGTCGCGGCACCCGGCGACAACGTCTGGCGCGACTACTGGATCCTCGCGTCCCACCGCGAAACGCCGGCCCACGTCGCCCATGAGGCTGCCACTTTCGAGGCCGAGCTGCAGTCCGTGGCCATCGGTCGCGGGGTCTCCGTCGTTCCCGCGTCGATCGCGCGTCTCTACGCCCGCCCCGGCGTGCGGTTCGTGCCCATCGAAGGCATGGACGACTGCGAGGTCGCCGCCGTGCGCCGCCGGGACGCGCCCCGCGCCGCCGAGAACTTCGCGCGCGTCGCCCAGGAGACGGTCCTGGCCGCGGGAACCGGCTGACGAGGTGTTCACCACGGTTGGCGATGCCTTCGGAAGCGGGCGGAGCCCGCGTCACGCGCCGTCCGGACCTGCGGATCGGAAGGTCGCGGGTTCCGGTCCTGCCGAATGCGCGGTGATGTGAGACCCGGAGTGATCCGGAGCCGCTCGCGTTTCCGCAGGACAGGCCCCCTCGGCACGGTCCGCGACTAGGTTGTGATGAACAAGCGATGTGGACGGCCTCAGCGGGAGGCCCGTCAAGGCCCATACTGGAAGCAATGACAAAGCCAGCTGCACCGAAGCGCTATTTGCCCACCAGCCCCTTCAAAGCCCCGGCCGCGCCGTCCCCGAAGCACTTCGCGGTGGGCGACCAGGTCACACACGACATGTACGGCCTCGGCCGGGTCATCGGCATCGAGGACGGAATCGCGGTGCTCGTCGACTTCGGGTCGGTCCAGGAGCGCATCCTGAGTCCGTACGCCAAGATGAGCAAGCTGTAGGACCGCAGTGCCCGGTCACGGCACACCAGGTCCCAGCGGCCTGTATCGAACGGGAGACCTCTCATCGATCTGACCTCGTTGTTCTCCGCCCCGGAGGGGGCGTCCCGCCACCCCAACGCGGGCTCACCCCCTCCGGCGACGAACCCCTTCCAGGCCCCGGACTTCGGGGAGGACGACGCCCTGTCGCTCGACGACGGGCAGACATCCTTCACCGACCTGGACGAGACCTACCGCAGGGCGGGTTAGTCGGGGCGGGCCGGTCCGACCGGTGCGGTGACACCCCTCAACACCGATACAGACCCTCAACACCGATCGATACGGATCGACATCGATCGAGTCGCCATGGGCTCGGTTTTCCATGACCGCGTCCGGCGAAGCCCGTCAACGACGAGTGAGTTCGGCAGTCCTTCAACTGGTGTACGCCGAAGAGGCTTCCCGTTGCCGTCCCCGCCGCCGAACGGCTCTGCTTCGATCATGGCCGCCCACCGTCAACAGCACACCGCCGACTGGACCCGGTACTTCGTCGACCGCGGTCACGAGGCTGTCCGGCCGCTCGCCGCGGGGGTCGAGGGTGCCGTGTATCTGCTCGGTGACGGCACGGTCGCCAAGGTGTGGAGTGGGCGGCGGCCGGCCGGGGTGGGGCTCGTGCGGCAGGTCTACGAGGACATCGCCCGGCGGTCGGCGTCGTTGCCCTTCGCCACGCCGGAGATCCTCGCCGTGGAGGAGCACCAGGGTGTTCTGGTGACCTATGAACGCGAGCTGCGAGGGGTACCTCTGCGGGCCGACTCGGCGTTCGTGGCGCCGGAACGGGAGCTGCCCGCGACGGAGACCGACGGCCTGCTGACAGTGCTGCGCGGCCTGGCCGCCGTACCCGGCACCGAAGCCATGCGGCGCCTCACCGTGCAGGGTGACGACCGCCCCCTCTGGGAGGGGCACGCCCGCTTCCCCGACGCGCTCGCCGCCCTCGTCCTGCGTGCCGTCCGTCGGCACGGGGATCTGCTGGCCGCCCGGGTCCCCGACCTCGCGGCCGTCGTGGGTCGCACGACGGAGTCGCTGCTGGCGCTCCCCGACAACCAGGCCGTCACCGTCCTGCACGGCGACCTCGTACCGCCGAACATCCACGTCGACGACGCCGGTGCCCCTACGGCCGTACTCGACTTCGGGTTCTTCACCACCGCCGGCGACCCGGCCTTCGACGCTGCCGTGACGGCCGCCGTGTGGGACATGTACGGGCCGCACGCGGAGCGGCACACCGTCACCCTCACCCGTCTGTTCGCCGCGGAACTCCACCACTCACCGGACACGCTCGCCCTTTACCAGCGCGCGTACGCGCTGTCGACGTACGACCTGTTCTCCTCGAACGGCGGTGACGGCCACTTCCGTTGGTGCGTCGGGCTGTTGAGGCGTGGGTCCCTTATGCCGCCGCGCTGAACGCGGGCGTTGCCGTCGTCGGTCGTAGCGGGAGCGTGACCGCGGTCGACGGTGTGGTCGGCCGGGAGGTGCGGTCGGGGAAGACGAACAGGCGCAGGACCAGGAAGCGGCCTATGCCGGCCAGGGCCGAGGCGCTGAGGTAGGCGATCTGTTCGGTGAGCATGCCGGGTGAGGGCTGGACGGTGTGGAGGACGAGGATCGCCGCTGAGGTCGCCGCGTAGGCCGCCGTGGCCGAACCCGCCGACTGCCAGTGCTCGCGCCGGCCGGGGCGGCGGCCGGTGCCGAAGGTGAACAGGGCGTGCAGCTCGGTGCAGAGGATGGTCGAGGCGACCGTGATCAGCGCGTTCGCCGCGGCCCAGGGCATCAGCGCGGCCAGCAGCGGTACCGCGGCGCTGGAGAGGACCCCGACACCGCCGCCGCAGACCACGAACCTGACGAACGACGCGAACGGGCCGGGCGTGGCCGTCCCGGTCGCCGTTCCCTGCTTCGGCGAGAGCGGCGACTTCATGGGATTCCCCTTCGTACGGCGGCCGTTCGACCTGTGCCAGTCCTCTTGACCGGCTGAGGTCAACGATGCCGTCGTACGTCTCCGGGCACGATGAAGCGTTCTCCCGAACCGTTGGTGTAGCGGGCTGTACCAACGGGCGTCGGGTTTACCCCCGGTCCCGCGCGCGGAGTTCCTCGATGTACTCCTGCGCCAACGTCGTCGTCCGCGCGAACCAGTCGGCCAGTACGGCGATCTCCTCGGGGGAGTAGTCGGCGAACTGGGCGTTGAGGCGGTCGTAGTAGGGGCCGTAGAGGGCGACGACCCGGGTCACCGCGGCCGGTACCGCGGCCACGCGGACGCGGCGGCGGTCGGTCGGGTCGGGGACGCGGGTGATGAAACCGGCGCGTTCCAGGCGGTTGATGATGCCGGTCGCCGCACCCGTCGTGACGTGGGCGTGTTCGGCGAGGTCGCCCGCCGTGAGGAGGTTCTCGCCCGCCTTCAGGACGCAGGCGAAGCAGAGCAGATCGGTGACGTTCAGCCCCAGCCGCTCGGCCATTTCCTGCTGGCCGAGCTGGGCGGTGGCGATGAGGGAGTCCATCGCGTCCAGCGCCTGGGCCGGGGTGGCGGTGGGGCGAGGCTTGGCGTGCATCGTATTGCCTTAGCTTGTGAGAGGTTTATGCTCTAAACTTCTTAGGCGGTAAGTGATTGGTCTGTGGTGGATCGGCCGAGGAGGCTGGCACATGAGCGCACACCAGTATGACGAGGGACATACGGTCGCCGGGTGGACCGGATTCGGCATCGCGACCGTCGGGTCGGCCGTCGCCGGAGTGGGGGTGTGTACGGTCTCCGCCCCGCTGATCGGCGGCGGTCTTGGCATCGTCGTGGTGAGCCTCCTGGTCACCTGGGCGCTGCATCTCACCGGGTGGGGCAAACCGCCCGGGCGGCGGGACCGGGCGCAGTGGGGGATGCGGGTGCGGGATCCGCTGGCGCGCGCGGGGCATCCCGGGTGTGTCGGGTGCCGGCTGGCCGGGCGGGGGCGGGTGGCCGAGGAGCACGCGGTCGTGGTGCCCCGCGAGTCCGCCCAGGTCGGGGAGACCGTGGGCTGAGGCCGTTGTCAGTGGCGCCGTCTAGTCTCGTGAGCGATGGCACAGACGTGGAAGTGCTCGGGACTGCGGTGGGCGGCGGACGGTCCTGAGCTGAAGTGGGACGGCGGGCGCGGGAGTCCGTTGCCCCGGGGGAAGCGGGTGGCGTTCGCGGTCGCGGAAGGGGGCGGGCGGACATGTGTCGGAGCGCGGGGGCATCCCTGTCCGGTGCGGGCGGCCGTGCCGGAGCGGGGCACGGGCGCGCGGTGCGAGGAGTGCGGGCGGCTGGACCGGGCGCACTCGGTGGCCGCCGACACGATCGCCGACGACCCGCGGCCGTATCACGTATATCTGGCCTGGTTCGGGCCCGGTCTGCTCAAGGTCGGGATCACCGCCGAAGAGCGCGGCTCCGCGCGGCTGCTCGAGCAGGGTGCCGTCTGCTTCAGTTGGCTCGGCCTCGGCCCGCTGATGGCGGCCGCCGCTCGGAGGAGCTGCTGCGGGCCGCACTCCGGGTGCCGGACCGGATTCCCTACGCCGAGAAGCGCGCCGTACGGTCCGCGTTGCCGGACTCGGCGGCGGAGCGCGCGGCCGAGATCGCCGAACTGCACGCCCGCGCCCTCGCGTTGCGCGAATGGCCGGAGTCGCTGCACCGCGAGCCGTATCAACCCGTCGACCATGTGGACGTGTTCGGCCTCGCGGGACTGCCGGCCGCCGTGGGTGAGGTGAGCGGGCTGGTCGCGGGCGGTGAGGTGAGCGGGGAGGTGATCGCGGCCGCGGGACCGGATCTCCACCTCGCGACCGCGCGGGGCGTGCTGGTGCTCGATACACGGTTGATGACGGGGTGGGGGTTGATTCCCGCCGGGGGTGAGGGTGGTGAATTCACCGTGCCGGTGCGGGAGTTCAGGCGCGAGGTGCCCGGGGTGCAGGAGGGGTTGTTCTGACGCCGGGGCATGAGGGCCGGGAAACCGTGATGGTCAGGAGTGGGGTTCCGTATGGACGTTGAGCGTCATGAGCGTGATGGGCGTGATCAACGTGATGAACACGGCGAGGCCGCCGAAGTGCGTGCGTTCTGGCAGCGGCTCGGGCTGCCAGGGCTGGTCGACGTGCATACGCACTTCATGCCGGAGCAGGTGCTCAGGAAGGTCTGGCAGTACTTCGACGCGCTCGGGGCGGCGACCGGTGGGCTGCTCGAATGGCCGATCACGTATCGGGAGGAGGAGGCCGAACGGGTCGCGCGGGTCAGGGAGTTCGGAGTACGCGCTTTCACCGCCATGCTCTATCCGCACAAGCCCGGCATGGCCCAGTGGCTCAACAACTGGGCCGTGGACTTCGCCGCCCGCACTCCCGACTGTCTGCACACCTCGACTCTCTTTCCGGAGTCGGGAGTCGGGGAGTACGTCAGGGAAGCGCTGGACTCCGGCGCCCGGGTCTTCAAGGCGCATGTACAGGTGGGGGCGTACGACCCGGCCGACGAACTCCTCGACCCCGCCTGGGGGTTGCTCGCCGAGGCCGGTACACCGGTCGTGATCCACTGCGGCTCGGGGCCCGCGCCCGGCAAGCACACCGGGCCCGAGCCCATCGGCCGGGTGCTGGCCAGGCACCCGCGACTGAGGCTGGTCTTCGCGCACATGGGAATGCCGGAGTACGAGGACTTCCTGGATCTCGCCGAGCGGTACGGGGAGGTGCGGCTGGACACGACGATGGCGTTCACGGACTTCAGCGAACGCTTCGCGCCCTACCCGCCGCGTGCGCTCCCCCGGCTGGCCGCGCTCGGCGACCGCGTGCTGCTCGGCAGCGACTTCCCGAACATCCCGTATCCGTACGTCCACCAACTGCACGCCCTGGAGCGGCTGGACCTCGGCGACGACTGGCTGCGGGCGGTGTGCCATGACAACGGGGCTCGGCTGTTCGGGCTCTGAGGCGAGGGCCTGAGCCGAGGACATCGGCTGGGTGGAACGCACAGTTCCACCCCCGCCGGATGAGTACTGGGCAAGCGGTTCCAAGGCGTGGCCTGAGAGGCGGCTGTGAGTTTCTCAGGAAAATCACAGACTCTAGAAAGCGTGCTCTTAGAGGACCCCGACATGGTGTCCACTATGACCACGACCTCGCCCCAGGGGCGCACCGAACTGCTGAGGCCGGACGGGAGCCCCGTCCGAGTGCTTGTGGTGGACGACGAGCTGTCGATCACCGAGCTGCTGTCCATGGCCCTCCGTTATGAGGGCTGGCAGATCCGTAGCGCGGGTGACGGAACCGGCGCGATCCAGACCGCGCGCGAGTTCCGGCCCGACGCCGTCGTCCTCGACATGATGCTGCCGGACATGGACGGCCTGACTGTCCTCGGCCGTATGCGCCGGGAGCTGCCGGACGTTCCGGTGCTGTTCCTGACGGCCAAGGACGCCGTCGAGGACCGTATCGCCGGGCTCACCGCCGGCGGCGACGACTACGTCACCAAGCCGTTCAGCCTCGAAGAGGTCGTGGCCCGGCTGCGCGGGCTGATCCGCCGCTCCGGTGCCGCCGACCGTCGTTCGGACTCCGTGCTGGTCGTCGGTGACCTCACCCTCGACGAGGACAGCCACGAGGTGTCGCGGGCCGGGGAGGGCATCCACCTCACCGCCACCGAGTTTGAGCTGTTGCGCTTCCTCATGCGTAATCCCCGGCGTGTACTCAGCAAAGCGCAGATCCTCGACCGCGTGTGGTCGTACGACTTCGGCGGGCAGGCCAATGTGGTCGAGCTCTACATCTCGTACCTGCGACGGAAGATCGACGCCGGACGTGAGCCGATGATCCACACGCGGCGCGGCGCCGGTTACCTGATCAAGCCCGCGGCCTCATGAGCGGGCGACGACGGCCGCATGCGCAGAAGAGGCGAGCGGGTAAGCCGCGTACCCTGCGGACCCGGCTCGTCGTCGCGTCGGTGACGCTGATCGCGGTGGTGTGTGCGGTGATCGGTACGGTGACGACGGTGGCACTGCGGTCGCATTTGTACGATCAGCTCGGTGACAAGCTGAGCGAGGTCTCGATCCGTGCCTCGGGCGGCTTCGGACAGCCGCCCGAGGGACAGACGCAAGGCTCCTCCAACCCACCCAGTGAGAAGGAGCAGCAACCGAAGGGCAAAGCGGTCAACCTCGTCGACTTCGTCAGCCGGGGGCCGCAGCCGGAGGGCACGGTCGCCGCGAGCGTCAAGAAGGGTTCCATCACCGACGGCAAGGTCGGTCAGAAGTCGACCAACAGCAACACCGGCGTCTCCGGCATGAGCGGCAAGCCGCTCACCGCCGCCCAGAAGGAGGCGCTCAACGAGGTCGCGCAGGACGGCAAGACGCACTCCGCCGACCTTCCCGGGCTGGGCAGTTACCTCGTCAAGTACGTCACCGGTCCGAACGGCAACTACTACGTCGCCATCCCCACCGGGGACACCGACAACACCGTCACCACCCTCATCCTCGTCGAACTCAGCGTCACCGCCGCCGGCCTGGTCGCCGCCGGTATCGCCGGGTACGTCCTGGTCGGTGTGGCCACCCGCCCCCTGCGCCGCGTAGCCGCCACCGCCACCCGCGTCTCCGAACTCCCCCTCCACACCGGCGAAGTCACCCTGAACGAACGCGTAGCCGAGTCCGAGACCGACCCGCACACCGAGGTCGGCCAGGTCGGTGCCGCGCTCAACCGGATGCTCGACCATGTGCACGGCGCCCTGCACGCCAGACAGCAGAGCGAGATGCGGGTACGGCAGTTCGTCGCGGACGCCAGCCATGAGCTGCGGACGCCGCTCGCCTCCATCCGTGGATACGCCGAGCTGACCCGTCGCGGACGCGAACAGACCGGGCCCGACACCAAGCACGCGCTCGGACGGATCGAGTCCGAGGCCGGGCGGATGACCCTGCTCGTCGAGGATCTCCTCCTCCTCGCCCGGCTGGACGCGGGCAGACCGCTCCAGTTCGACCAGACCGACCTCATCCCGCTCGTCGTGGACACCATCAGCGACTCGCGCGCGGCCGGCATGGACCACAACTGGCGCCTCGACCTGCCCGACGAACCGGCCCTCGTGTCGGCGGACGCGGCCCGTATCCAGCAGGTCCTCGTGAACCTGCTGGGCAACGCCCGCAAGCACACGCCACCCGGCACCACGATCACCGCCCGCGTCCAGCGGCGCGGACCGTGGATGTGTGTGGACGTCGAGGACAACGGCCAGGGCATCCCGCCCGATCTGCTGCCGCATGTCTTCGAACGGTTCGCGCGCGGCGACTCGGCGCGTTCCCGCTCGACGGGTTCGACCGGTCTTGGCCTCGCCATCGTGCAGGCGGTCGCGACCGCGCACGGCGGTGCCGTCACCGTGGACAGTGTTCCCGGACGCACGGTGTTCACCGTGCATCTGCCCGCGCTCGCACCGGCTGTGCCCACGCCCGCGGCCGAAACGAATTGGCAATCGCACTCACAGGCACACCACAGTGCCACCACATGGGTGCAACAGGGCGCTTGAGGAGATTTGGTTCATGCGAACCGACTCTTCTCCCGGCACCCTGCCGGCGCGGGAGCACCTCCCGGCCGGAGACGCCGGTACGCCTGTCCTGGACGTAGTGATCCCCGTCTACAACGAGGAGAAGGACCTCCAGCCATGTGTGCTCAGACTGCACGAGCACCTCAAGCGCACGTTCCCGTACGCGTTCCGCATCACCATCGCGGACAACGCGTCGGTCGACACCACTCCTCAGGTGGCGGCGCGGCTGGAGTCGGAGATCCCCGAGGTGAAGTCGTTCCGGCTGGAGCAGAAGGGGCGCGGTCGAGCACTGCGCACCGTCTGGTCCGCCTCGGACGCCCCGATCCTCGCCTACATGGACGTCGACCTCTCCACCGACCTCAACGCGCTGCTCCCCCTGGTGGCGCCGCTGATCTCCGGTCACTCCGACCTGGCGATCGGTTCCCGGCTGGCCCGCTCGTCGCGTGTCGTGCGTGGCGCCAAGCGCGAGTTCATCAGCCGGACCTACAACCTGATCCTGCGCGGCTCGCTCCAGGCCCGCTTCTCGGACGCCCAGTGCGGATTCAAGGCGATCCGGCGTGATGTGGCCCAGGCGCTGCTGCCGCTCGTCGAGGACACCGGCTGGTTCTTCGACACCGAGATGCTGGTGCTGGCCGAGCGGGCCGGACTGCGCATCCACGAGGTGCCGGTCGACTGGGTCGACGACCCGAACTCGACCGTCCACATCGTCAAGACGGCGACCGAGGACCTGAAGGGAGTGTGGCGCGTGGGCAAGGCCTTGGCCTCCGGTTCGCTGCCGCTCGACCGTGTCACGCGACCCTTCGGCGACGACCCCCGCGACCGCGACATCCAGGACGTGCCCAAGGGGCTGGCCCGCCAGCTCGTCGGGTTCTGCGTGGTCGGCGGTCTCTCCACCCTCTTCTACCTGGTGCTCTACAGCGCCTTCCGGCAGTTCTCCGGCTCGCAGATCGCCAACGCGCTCGCGCTGCTGGTCTCGGCGATCGCCAACACGGCCGCCAACCGCCGGCTGACCTTCGGGGTCCGCGGCCGGGGCGGCGCCGTCCGCCACCAGGCACAGGGCCTGGTCGTCTACGGCATCGGCCTCGCGCTCACCGCCGGTTCGCTCGCCGCCCTCAACGCGGCCAGCAGCAACCCGGGGCACTCCACCGAGCTGGCGGTCCTGGTGGTCGCCAACCTCGCGGCGACCGTGCTGCGCTTCCTGCTGCTGCGCGCCTGGGTCTTCCCGGACCGCGGCGACAGCGAGCAGGAGCTGACGGTCGTAGCCCTCAACACCCCTGCGTCGCCCACCTATTCGACGGCGACGCCTCAGCACGCACAGCACAACGGTTCGTACGACCCGCTGCCCCAGCGGCAGCCGCAGCCCCAGCCCCAGCAGGGGACGTACGACACCACCACGTACGACAGCACGACCCAGTTCCGCGCCGGTGAAGCCGCGGACGGCACCTGGAGGGACGCGACGATGCAGTTGCAGCCGGTGCGTCCCCACGACACCGACCCGAGGGACCCCCGATGAGCACCGACACCGATCAGACGACCTATCCGGGAGGAGGCGGCCCCTCGTCCTGGGGGGCGCCGGCCGGTGACACCGGAGACAGAGACACGGCTGTCCACGAGCCGGTCGCGTCCTCGGAGATCCTGGCCCCCCAGGCCGGTGAGCCCAAGCAGCCGCTCGGGCGCCGTCTGTGGCGCGGCCGGCCCGAGGACCCGCGCTGGGTGCGCCCCGCGTTCTGGGGGATGCTGCTGGCGACGGCGCTCCTCTACCTCTACAACCTGAGCGCGTCCGGCTACTCCAACTCCTTCTACTCGGCGGCGGTTCAGGCCGGCAGCAAGAGCTGGAAGGCGTTCCTGTTCGGCTCGCTGGACGCGGGCAACGCGATCACCGTCGACAAGCCCTCGGCGTTCCTGTGGCCGATGGAGATCTCGGTCCGTATCTTCGGCCTCAACTCGTGGGCGATCCTGGTCCCCGAGGTCCTGATGGGCGTCGGCACGGTCGCGGTCGTCTACGCGGCGGTACGGCGCCGGTACAGCCCGCAGTCCGGTCTGATCGCGGGCGCCGTGCTGGCGCTCACCCCGGTCGCCGCGCTGATGTTCCGCTTCAACAACCCTGACGCCGCACTGGCGTTGCTGATGGCGGTCGCCTGCTACCTCGTCGTCCGGGCCCTGGAGGACGGCCGTACGAAGTGGCTGGTGTGGGCCGGTGCCGCGATCGGTTTCGCGTTCCTCGCGAAGACCCTTCAGGCCTTCCTGATCCTGCCGCCGCTGGCCATCGTCTACGCGGTCTGCGCGCCGGTGAGCGTGAAGAAGAGGTTCGCCCAACTGGGCCTGGCGACGGCCGCGTTGGTCGCCGCCGGTGGCTGGTGGGTGGCGATCGTCGAGCTGTGGCCGGCGTCCTCACGCCCGTACATCGGCGGTTCGCAGAACAACAGCTTCCTTGAACTGACCTTCGGCTACAACGGGTTCGGCCGCCTCAGCGGCGACGAGACCGGCAGCGTCGGCGGCGGAGGCGGCGGCACGGGCACCGGCATGTGGGGTGCCACCGGCTGGAACCGGATGTTCAATGACGAGATCGGCAGCCAGATCTCCTGGCTGCTGCCTGCCGCGCTGATCCTCCTCGTCGCGGGCCTGGTGGCCACGCGCAAGCTGGGCCGCACCTCGGTCAGGCGTAGTTCGCTGCTGGTGTGGGGCGGCTCGCTGGTGACGACCCTGGTCGTCTTCAGCTATATGGCCGGCATCTTCCACCAGTACTACACGATCGCGCTGGCCCCCTACCTGGCGGCCGTGATCGGCATCGGCGCCGGCTCCCTGTGGGAACGACGCGGCGAGATCTGGGCGTCGATCACCCTCGCCGCAGCGGTAGTCGCCGCCGGCGTCTGGGGTTACGTCCTCCTCAACCGCACCCCCGACTACCTGCCCTGGCTGAAGTGGCTCGTGCTCCTCGGCTCGCTGGCCGGTGCGCTCGGCCTGATCTTCGTGGCGAAGATCGGCCGCCAACTCGCCCTCGCGGCGGTCGGCTTGAGCATCGTGGCGGGTCTGGCCGGTCCGGCGGCGTACACGATGTCGACGGTCAACTCGGCGCACACCGGCTCCATCCCGACGGCCGGTCCGGCCGGCGCGAGCATGATGGGCGGCGGCGGTCCGGGCGGTGGCCGTGGCGGCTTCGGCGGCGGCAACCGCACCGGTGGCACCGGCACGATGCCCGGCGGCGGCACCACCCAGAACCAGGGCGGCGGCTTCCCGGGCGGCGGCACCATGCCCGGCGGCGGCACGGGCACCGCGCCCGGTGGCGGCGGCACGACCCAGAACCAGGGCGGCGGCTTCGGCGGCGGCCAGATGGGCGACGGCGGCGGCATGGGCGGCGGTGTGGGCGGCCTGCTCAACGGCGCGACCGTGACCTCCGCGGCCAAGAAGCTGCTGTCGACGGACGCGAGCAAGTACACCTGGGTCGCCGCGTCCATCGGCTCCCAGAACGCCGCGAGCTACCAACTCGCCACCGGTGACCCGGTGATGGCGATCGGCGGCTTCAACGGCACCGACCCGTCGCCGACGCTGGCCCAGTTCCAGAAGTACGTGGCGGACGGAAAGATCCACTACTTCATCTCGGGCGGCACCGGCATGGGCGGCAGCAGCACCGGCAGCTCCTCGCAGATCACCTCGTGGGTCGAGAAGAACTACAAGAAGGTGACGGTCGGTTCGGCCACCTTCTACGACCTGACGCAGAAGACGAGCAGCTGACGGTCGGATTGACCTGAGAGGGGCGGTGACCACACGGTCACCGCCCTTCTTCGTATCTCCGTTGTACACCGTAAAGGAACTGTTCTACGGTGTACAACATGCCAACCGTGCCGACCTCCCCAGCCCTCCAGGCCCACTCCCAGCGCTGGATCGTCCTCGGAGTCATCTGCCTGGCGCAGCTCACCGTGCTGCTCGACAACACCGTCCTGAACGTCGCCATCCCCTCGCTCACCCGCGAGCTGGGCGCGGGCACCGCGGACATCCAGTGGATGATCAACGCGTACTCGCTCGTCCAGTCCGGACTGCTGCTCACCGCGGGCAGCGCCGCCGACCGCTACGGCCGCAAGAAGATGCTGATCGCGGGCCTCGTGCTGTTCGGCGTGGGGTCGCTGGTCGCCGGACTCGCCCAGTCCACCGGGCAGTTGATCGCCGCGCGTGCCGGCATGGGGGTGGGCGGGGCGCTGCTCATCACCACCACGCTCGCCGTCGTGATGCAGATCTTCACCCCCGAGGAACAGCCGAGAGCGATCGGCATCTGGGCCGCCGTCAACGCGCTCGGCTTCGCCACCGGCCCGCTCCTCGGCGGCTTCATGCTGAACCACTTCTGGTGGGGCGCGATCTTCCTCATCAACCTGCCGGTCGCCGCGCTGGCCCTGGTCGCGGCGGTGGCCCTGGTCCCGGAGTCGAAAAACCCGCGCGGCGACCGCCCCGACCTCCTCGGCGCCCTGCTCTCGACCATCGGCATGGCCGCGCTGGTCTACGCGATCATCTCCGGCCCCGCCCACGGCTGGACCTCGGAGCGGGTCCTGCTCACCGGCGCGGTGGCGGTCCTCGTACTGGCCGCCTTCGCGTACTGGGAGAGCCGTATCCCGTACCCCATGCTGGACCTGGACTTCTTCCGCGACCGCAGGTTCACCGGCGCGGTCACCGGGGTCGTCCTGATCACCTTCGGCATGGCCGGCTCCCTCTTCCTGCTCACCCAGCACCTCCAATTCGTCCTCGGCTACGGCCCGTTGGAGGCCGGCGTCCGGACGGCACCGCTCGCCCTGGCGATCGTGGCGCTCAACTTCTCGGGCCTGGCGGCCAAGTGGACGGCGAAGCTCGGGGCGCCGGTGGCGATCGCCCTGGGCATGGTGCTGATGTCGGCGGGGCTGGCCTCGATCGCGGTGATCGCCTCCGGCGGCTATGCGGGCACGCTGCTGGGCCTGTTGCTGATCGGGGCGGGGGCCGCGCTGGCCAATCCGGCGATGGCTCACGCGATCATGAGTGCGATTCCGCCGGAGAAGGCGGGGATCGGCGCGGGGGTCAACGGCACGTTGGGCGAGTTCGGGAACGGGCTGGGGGTCGCCGTACTCGGCGCGGTACTGAGTTCCCGGTTCGCGGCGGTGTCCTTGCCCGCGGGCCTGGCGGCGGCGACTTCCGCGGCTGACCGGAAGGAGGTGACCGACTCCTTCTCGGCGGGCCTGGAGGTCAGCCAGTTGGTGGGTGCCGTCGCTGTCTTGGCCGGGGGCTTGCTCGCGGCCGCGTTGCTGTGGCGGGCTGAGCGGGCAGACTCGGAGATGGTGGTCGGCAACCCTGCGTAAGGTGGCCGGGTTGGAATGCTGAGGAAGGTGCGCCCATGGTGAAGGCAGCCGGCAACGCGCGTACCAGCGTGTGGCTGGAGACCAGGACGCGGCGCGGCGGTCGTGGCGGAGGACAGCCCTCCGGGCTCGACCGCACCCGCATCACCGACGCCACCGTACGACTGCTCGACGCCGAGGGGCTCGCGAGGTTCTCCATGCGGCGGCTGGCCACCGAGCTCAAGGTGACCGCGATGTCCGTCTACTGGTACGTCGACACCAAGGACGACCTCCTCGAACTCGCCCTGGACGCCGTCTTCGGCGAGCTGCGGCTGCCCGACCCGGAGGCCGAGGGCGAGGACTGGCGCGAGCAACTGCGCATGCTGGCCACGGAGTACCGGGCGCTGCTGGTCCGGCACCCGTGGCTGTCGCCGCTGGCCGGCACGTTCCTCAACATCGGCCCGAACTCGCTCGCGTTCTCCCGTGTCGTCCAGCGCGTCATCCGCCGCACCGGGCTGCCGGCCCACGGCCTGACGGGGGCGATCTCGGCCGTCTTCCAGTTCGTGTACGGCTACGGCACGATCGAGGGCCACTTCTTCGCCCGCGTCGCCGACACGGGCATGACCCCCGACGACTACTTCCGAGACGCCATGACCACGGTGAACGAGTCCCCGGCGACGGCCGACGTCATCGAGGAGTCCAGGGCACTCATGGCGGCCCGGGGCGGCGACACGGTCGCGGAGATGATGGACCGCGACTTCATCTTCGCCCTGGACCTGCTGGTGGCGGGCATCGAGGCGATGGTGAAACGAGGCTGAGAACGCCTCAGTTGTCGGCCAGCCGCGCCGGGAAGCCCCCAGTGGCGACCGGGCCCCACCGCTCGGGTGTGATCCGGATGATCGACTTGCCCTGCTTCAGCATGGCCGCGCGGACCCCTCTTGTCCGCGTCTCTCGCACTGCTTCGCAGGCTTCGAGGCGCTGCGCCGGACTCCGTCCGTCGGGTGGTGGTGGGCCGTGGTTGTCTACTCGTCCGAGGCGAGCCGCGCGGGGAAGCCCCCGGTGGCGACCGGGCCCCACCGCTCCGGCGTGATCCGGATGATCGACTTGCCCTGCTTCAGCATGGCCGCGCGGTACTCGTCCCAGTCCGGGTGCTCGCCGGCGATGTTGCGGTAGTACTCGACCAGCGGTTCCACCGACTCCGGCGGGTCGATGACCTCCGCCGTGCCGTCGATCTGGACCCACGGGCCGTTCCACTCGTCGCTCATGACGAGGATGCTGACCCGCGGATCCCGCTTGGCGTTGCGGGTCTTGGCGCGCTCGGGGTAGGTGGAGACCACGATCCGCCCGGAGTCGTCGACCCCGCAGGTCAGCGGCGAGGCCTGGGGTCCGCCGTCTCCCCGCCGGGTCAGCAGCAGGGCGCGGTGACGGGGCCGTACGAAGTCGAGCAACTCGTCCAGGGAAACGGTGGTGTTGGTCGCGATGTTCGGTGCCATGCGTCCAGCCTAGGCGCACCGCGGCCGCTTACCCCTGAGGCAGCGTCTCGCCCTGGACCGCCTGGATGTCCAGCTCGACCTTGAGGGTCGTGCCGATCGCGGCGATGCCCGCCTGGACGACCTGGTTGTAGTTCATGGCGAAGTCCTCGCGGTGGAGTTCCGTGGTCGCCCGGAACGCCGCTCGCGTACCGCCCCAGGGATCGGCGCCGGTGCCGAGGTAGGCGAGGTCGAGGTCGACGGGCCGTAGGACACCCCGGAGGGTCAGTTCACCGTGGACCGTCCAGCGGTCGGAGCCCGCTGCCGTCAGGCCCGTCGAGGAGTAGGTGATCTCCGGGCAGCGGGCCACGTCCAGGAAGTCCGCCGAGCGCAGGTGCTCGTCGCGCATGCCGTTGCCGGTGTCGATGGACGCGGCCCGGATGACCGCCTCCACCCGGGACTTGGCGATGTCGTCGGGCGCGATCTCGACCGTCGCGGCGAAGTCGGTGAACCGGCCGCGCACGCTGGAGATGCCCAGATGCTGGGCGACGGCGCCGACCGTGGAGTGCGCCGGGTCTACGGTCCAGGGGCCGGGCGGCGGCAGTTCGGTGCCGCCCTGCCGGGCCAGCGTGACCGTGCCGACCTCGGCCCGGCCGCTCGCGGTGACGATCGCCGTGGCGGCGGCGGGCGCGTACCCGACGGCGGTCACGATCACCGTGTACGGCCCGGGCGCCAGCGGGTTCACGTCCCGTACGGTCCCCTCCGCGTCGGCCTCGGCCCGCAGCACCTGCGCCCCGGTCATGTCGGTCACCGTGACGACCGCGTGCGACACGGCCCATCCGTCGCGGGTACGGATCTTCGCGGTCAGTCCCATGTCTCTTGTAACTCCTCGCCGTACAAAGGGAACCGGCCCGTGGAGCGTGCCTCCGCTCGGGAC